>NZ_KB895704.1:0-129133 GCF_000374965.1 Bacillus sp. 95MFCvi2.1
ATGAAGGCTAGTATGTCTCGGAAGGGAAACTGTTGGGACAATGCTTGTATAGAAAACTTCTTCAGCCACTTTAAGTCAGAGTGTTTTCATTTATACTCTTTCCGTAAAGCTGATGAGGTTAAATTTGCCGTGCGCAAATATATACACTTTTATAATCACCAAAGATTTCAAAAGAAATTAAATAACCTGAGTCCATATAAATATAGAACTCAGGTTACTTAGTTGTGCTTTTTGAATACAGTCTACTTGACAGGGGTCACTTCAAAATATCATGTGTCTCTTTTTTCTGCTTTATATACCACAGAAAAAGATATCTCTTGATATTTCGGATGTTTTTTGAAGAGTTTCATACCTCAAAACTAATGAAAAGATAGAGCTAATTTAAATCATGTTTGGTAAACTTATGAATCAACAGTCCCCGTTCAAAAAATAATTCGATGCATTCTTTATTAAAACAAGTGAATGTTTTCCTTCTTACACGCTTCACGCATTTCATCAGGCCATACAGAAGTTTGAACCTCACCGATATGCGCTTTACGTAAGAAGTACATGCACATTCTTGATTGCCCAATGCCACCACCAATTGTAAGCGGGAGCACGTCTTCTAAAATTCCTTTATGGAAATCGTAATCACGTTTGAAATCTTCGCCTTTCTTCGTTAACTGTTCATCAAGTGATTTACTATCAACGCGAATTCCCATTGATGATAATTCAAATGAAGATTGCAGTACTGGATGCCAGAATAAAATATCTCCGTTTAATTTCCAATCGTCATAGTCAGATGCGCGTCCATCATGCTTTTCACCAGAGCGAAGTGCATCGCCAATTCCGATAATAAAGACTGCACCATGCTCTTTCGCAATCGCGTGCTCACGATCTTTCGGCGTTAACTCTGGATATTTATCTTCTAATTCTTGAGATGTGATAAATACGATATCTTCCGGTAAATACTTCCCAAGGAACGGATATTTTTCAAACAAATGATCTTCTAAATCTTTGAATATTCCATAAATTGTACGTACTGTTTCTTGTAAGTAATCCACTGTACGCCATTCTTTTCGAACAATTTTTTCCCAATCCCATTGGTCAACGTAAATGGAATGCGTTGCATCAAGTTCCTCATCACGGCGAATCGCGTTCATGTTTGTATATAAACCTTCACCAGCTTCGTAACCATATTCATGTAGTGCAAATCGTTTCCATTTCGCTAGTGAATGAACAATTTCTAATTCTTCTCCTGAGTGAAGCATATCAAATTCAATTGGACGTTCTACACCGTTTAGGTGATCGTTTAAACCTGATTTTTTCGTTACGAATAATGGTGCAGATACGCGGAATAGTCCAAGACGTTTTGCTAATTGATCCTCAAAAAATGTTTTAACTTCCTTAATTGCGATTTGTGTCTCTCTTACTGTCATTAATGATTGATACATGTTGGTTTCCTCCTAAAATGTTTGGATGTAGTGGAAAGAAGCCAACAAAAAAAGCCCTTCTTTCCCAAAAAACTGGGACGAAAGGCTTTGGTTCCGCGGTACCACCCAAATTAGCAACAGAGGTTGCTCACTTATTCAGTACGGAGATTAGAGAAATCTCGATACTGTTCTTCTTGTAACGGCGAAGTTTCCGGCTAAGTCTACTTTCCTCTAAAGGATTTCGGTTAGCGACTCCAGGAGGTTCTTCATAACAGGCTTCGTATCAGGCTCACACCACCCCTGACTCGCTTTGACTACATCCTACTACTACTCGTCCTTTCATAGTCGTTTTGTTGTCACATCTCTGAAACATTTTATTAATGATTATTCTATACAAAAAAACAAGAAAGTCAACAAAAAGTTTGAAAATATTTTTCAATTCTTTATTTTACGGCTTTATTGATTGTTGTAAATAAAACATCTTTATAAAGTAAAACTTTAATTAGCGGTGGGGGCTTCATCCCCCACCTATCTCCTTTGCTTTTGCTGAATTTTGAGGTGTGAATCTTACCGTTCACGAATAGCGGGATAAAATTTATCGCTTCTTTTGTGGCTTCAATCCAAAAAATAATTTACTCAACGTAACCATCATGTATATGACAAGTAGTGTAATTGTCCGAAAAACAGAATCCATTGTATTTCTCATAAATTTCATTTTCTTTATAATTTTTATCATATGTAATAACATTCTACAATTCGAATAAATCTATACAAATTTCGATAATGATTTCATAATGCATCAAATTACTTCCCATTTTATGATATACTAGAGCATTCAGTTGTTTGTTCTGATCAGCAACTGTTAGGAACAAACATAGTCATGGATCGAGATTATATTTCAAAGACATTGACTACTATCAAAGTAGATTTTCTATAATAATAACGGAGTGATTATATGAGTAAAACGAAAGCTAAAGCTAAGAAGGGGACAGGTCAAGGAACAGGAAGTAAAGGCTGGAACCGCTGGCAATCTAGCGCTAAGAAAAAGAAAAATGCGAAACCTTATAAAAGTAAAGGTACAAAAAATAGTTAACAAAAATATATGATCCACTTACTTTTCTCGAAAAAGAATGTAATTATTACGTTCATAATGAAAAAAGCTATTCTTTGGCATTTACGAAAGAATAGCTTTTATTTCCTTAAAATCCTCTAATATTTACGATGTTAAATCATAAGAATCTCTCTAATTTCTTCCTCCGTAATCGAAGATAGCTTCTCCTGACCTGGCTCAATCACTTCTGCAATTAAATTCTTCTTGCTCTCTTGCAACTCATTCATTTTTTCTTCAATCGTGCCATGCGCTACTAATTTGATCACTTGTACAGTATTCTTTTGTCCCATTCGATAAGCACGGTCTGCCGCTTGCTGTTCGACTGCAGGATTCCACCATAAATCGTACAATATAACGGTATCCGCTCCTGTTAAATTGAGACCAGTACCACCAGCCCTTAAAGAAATAAGGAACAAATCCCCCTCTCCTTCGTTAAACCGATTGCATAACTCTATACGTTCACACGCCGGAGTATTCCCATCTAAATAAAAATACGGGACAGCTTGACGGTTTAACTCCCGTCCAATGATGGAAAGCATCTTCGTGAATTGTGAAAATATAAGAATTCTCTTCCCTGTACTTCTGCACTCCTCCACAATTTCTAGAAGCTGTTCAAATTTAGCTGAACTCCCCCTATAGTCATCGACAAACAAACCTGGGTGACAACAAATCTGCCGAAGTCTCGTCAAACCAGCCAAAATTCTAATTTTGTTTTTACGCAATGTATCTTTGTTTAAATGCTTTAATGTTTCTTCTCTCAACTTTGCTAAATAAGCTGCATAAAGCTTTTTTTGATCTGGTAGTAGTTCAGATGATTGTAAGTGCTCTATTTTCTCTGGTAATTCTTGCAAGACTTCTTCTTTTAAACGACGTAACACGAACGGCTTCACCCGTTTTGCAATGTTTTCACGCCTCAAGTCTCCAAACTCTTTTCTTCCTGGAAGCAATTCCGGGAATACTACATAGAAAATAGACCAAAGTTCCTCTAATGAATTCTCTACAGGAGTTCCAGTCAGTGCAAAACGATACTCTGCTTGAATCGCTTTCACTGCTTTTGCAGTTTGCGTCGTATGATTTTTAAATGCTTGTGCTTCATCAAGAAATAACGTATGGAATGGCTGTGCATATAACTTTACATCTCTTCGTAACAAAGGATACGACGTAATAATAACGTCAAACTTTGTAGCATCTTTTAAAATATTTCGGCGTTCTGTTTGATTTCCATCCACAATAATAGCTCGAATATCTGGAGCAAATTTCTTTAATTCACTTAGCCAGTTATAAACTAAAGAAGACGGCGATACGACTAATACAGGTAGCTTCTTCTCTCGAATTTCAGGCAAAATAGAAGCGATAAAAGTAATGCTTTGCAGCGTTTTACCAAGTCCCATATCATCTGCTAATATGCCACCAAAACGATAATATGCGAGTGTCTTCATCCATTCAAATCCATATTTTTGATATTCCCTAAGGACTGTAGCTAAGCTATCTGGTACAGTAAACTTTAGATTTTTAGGGCTTTGAATGTTTTCTACCAACTCTTGAACAGATTGATCTACACTCAAAACATTTCCTTCTTGAAGTGAACTCATCCATTTTACACTGCGCACGAGCGGTACATTCACTTCTTCTCCTTTTAGAATTTCTTTGCGAATACCCGATTCCTTTATAAACTGGTTAATCTCATTAAACTCCTCGCTCTCTAGGGATAGCAAGGAACCGTTCGCTAATCGATAATATTTACGTTTCTCCTCAAGTGCTGCTAATACACCTTTAATCTCAGCTTCCGGAATTCCTTTTATATCAAAACTGAATGATAACCAATCCATTCGCTCTTTCCGCCTTACCCTTATGAGAGGTGCACTGTTTCCTCTATGAATGCGCAACTTAATAGCTGTAGTCGCATAAATCTCCAGTAAACCTTTCAATTTCGGAACAACGTGATATAAAAAATTATATTCCGCTTCCTCATTATGCATAAAATAACCGCCTTCTGTTTTCGCGAAGGCACTCTCATTCATAATTTCTAAAATTTCTTGTTCTTTTTTCTCCTCCCGATTGAAAACTGAAGGTTGTCCATCCTCTTCTAACGGATTGATAACAACATTTCCATATTGGAATTCTAGTCCTGCCAGTAACCGATCCTTGACTCGATCT
Source organism: Bacillus sp. 95MFCvi2.1 (assembly GCF_000374965.1). Taxonomy (NCBI): domain Bacteria; kingdom Bacillati; phylum Bacillota; class Bacilli; order Caryophanales; family Bacillaceae; genus Bacillus; species Bacillus sp. 95MFCvi2.1. Next base: position 4,681 of record NZ_KB895704.1, read on the forward strand.
AAAAACAATTTGGCTTTGAGAAGTGTTTTTTCAATGCGTTCCGATACAACCTCATCAATCCGAACGTTACCAAGCTTCATTAAACCTGGTACTACTTTCGCTACGAAATGTTCCATTTTCTCAATTGAAATATGAAATTGATTACTTCTAGAACGATTCATCATTCTCTTTAATTCAATAAGCCGATTACAATCCTCCACGTTTAAACGATATAGCTTCCCTCCAAAAAGAGCATAACTATATGTATCCATTACTTGAACTTGTTGTAACCCACTAATCTCAAGTATATATCCCCCATTTACACCTTTATTGAACTCAAAATTTATAGGTAATAATCCTTTTGAGACATGTACACCATGAAATGATTTTCCATCATGCTCAACCGTTACAAATGAAGTAGCGGAAAGCAGTGAAAGCATATAATCCCAGGACGCAGGTGGAATTAAAATCATACTTTCATCTTGTTTAGCGTTTATTTGCAACGATTCTACATACATTTTTTCATTTCGGTAAATTTGAATCAGTTGTTGAATAACAGCATCCGTTTCCGGCTGAAAACTATAAGCATCTGACGTGTAAGTAAAATTATTTGAACATATGAAAGGCTCTCTTTGTTCCACTCTATTAAGAAACTCTCTAAGCTTATATACAGTGTATAACTTCTCTAACTTTACCTGAATACCAAACAGCGTCCCCCCGTTTTTAGAAGATACTGGAATACAAAAGAATTCCACATCAAGTATTTTTCGTGTATCAAATCGGTGCTGCTTACTTTTAGGTCGCAGTGGCTTTTCATCAAATAAATCCAACATACCACTCGCTAGTTGAGCATCTTTAGAGTTCATGGGATCTTTTTTTGAATTAACTTCTAACGATTGTCCACTTCGTTGAAAATTATTTATATATAGTAATACAGCTGCAATATGTTGACAATATGTATGAAAAGAAGCAAGTGAAGGACAACTGCATTCCCCAACAATATCACCATTATGAGCGGTTTCTATCTTGACATAGAAATCTCCGTTCCCCTTTACTGTTGCCTCGCAAATATTTCTCTGAGTATCGTAATTAGTAATATCAACCTTGTCTGTCTTATAATAGGCCTCACCCTTTTTATATGAGGTTTCTCCACATAATCGTTTAATTATTGTTTTATTTAATGTAAAGCTCATTATTTTGACCCTTCCCTAAAAATAAAAAATTTATCTTTCTTAACGTTATATAAAAAAAACATTAGAATACAAACATTTCTAATGTTTTTTATCTACTCTTATACAACATTTTACATGTATACACAGTAATATCAAACAGCAATTACTTAAAACAGTCCGTTTAAACTTCAATTATTATAGGAAGAATCATTGGTTTTCTTTTTGTATGTGAGTATACAAACTGTCCAAGTACATCTTTTATTTCTTTCTTAAGAACATTCCATTGACTAACATTTTCTTTTTGTAAATTGTTAATGGTTGTTACAACCAATTGGTTAATCCTCTGCAAAAAGTCTTCCGAATCACGAACATATACAAATCCACGAGAAATCATATCCGGACCAGAAATAATTTTCCCTTCTGTTTTACTAAGTGTGATAACTATAACAAGCATACCATCTTCAGAAAGCTGTTTACGATCGCGTAAGATTGCGTTTCCAACATCTCCAATACCCAATCCATCTACGTATATATTTCCTGCAGGTATTCGTCTGGATTTCCAAGCGACTTGATTCTTTATATCAACAACATCACCATTACTAATAACATAAATATTCTCTTTCTTAACACCAACGGACTCTGCTAATAGACTATGATGATGTAACATTCTAAATTCACCATGAATAGGAATGAAATATTTAGGTTTCATTAAAGTAAGCATTAATTTTAATTCTTCTTGATAGGCATGTCCAGAAACATGCATTCCCGTTGAACTGCCCGATCCATAAATAACATTGGCTCCCAATAAAAATAAATTATCTATAATACGTGAAACATTACGTTCATTTCCTGGGATAGGAGTTGCGGCTAAAATGACAGTATCTTCAGATAGGATATCTACCTGTCGATAGTTTCCACTGGCTAAACGGGATAAAGCAGCCATAGGTTCACCTTGACTTCCAGTACAAAGAATAGCTACCCTTTCTGGGTCCATTTGATTGATCTCATTTGCTTCTATTAACATTCCCTCAGGAATATTCAAATAACCTTGTTCTAAAGCAACAGACACTACATTAACCATACTCCTCCCAAGCAAAGCAAGCTTTCTATTCGTTTTTATAGCCGCATCTACCACTTGCTGTACGCGATTAACATTAGAAGCAAATGTAGAAACAATGACTTTTCTACGAGCTTTGATGAACGCTTCTTCAATGCGCTCACCTACAGATCGTTCTGATGGAGTAAATCCAGGGCGTTCTGCATTCGTACTTTCAGAGAGCAGAGCTAAAACGCCATCACTTCCGATTTTAGCCATTTTATGAATATCTGGGTATTGATTATTTACAGGAGTCAAATCAAATTTGAAGTCGCCTGTATGTACTACAGTACCTTCTGGTGTATAAAAAGCAATACCAAGGCAGTCAGGAATACTGTGATTCGTTTTAAAAAACGTCAAGCTTATTGAACCAAATTCAATAACCGATTCAGAATCAATAACAAATAATTGCGTTAAATTTTGAAGCCCATGTTCTTTTAATTTAATTCCAATTAAACCGATTGTTAATTTTGTTGCATAAATTGGTACATTCAATTGTTTTAATAGATACGGGATACCGCCAATATGATCTTCGTGTCCATGTGTAACAACTAAACCGCGAATTTTATCCTTATTTTCTTGCAAGTATGTAGTATCCGGGATAATCAGATCAATTCCTAATAAACTTTCATCTGGAAACTTAGAACCGCAATCAATTACCACAATATCATTTGAATATTGTATGGCATACATATTTTTCCCTATTTCATTTACTCCACCTAAAGCAAAAATGGATAGTGCATTTTCTACTGTGCTCAAAGTTAATCCCCCTTTGGGAAAACATTCAAATATATTCGAAGAAATATGGAATTCTTTTTTATGATTAACCCATCTAACTAAAGATTATTCTGATTTATAGCCGAATAAATATTTTTTCATATTTACATGAAAAGAATGGTTTTACATGAAGATGAAGATTTACGTCCGTCATCTAACATACATCATCGTGATAAATATGCTATGGAGTTTTCAGATGAATATGTGGATCACTCTAAGATACAAAAAGTGCATTCACCTGGAAAAGTGGAAGATACGAATGATAAAATAAATAATAGAAAAGGTGGCTTTTGCCATTCCAAAAAAGACATACTCTAATTATATTTTTAAAAGGATAGCTAAGGCATAATTATTTTCTTCCTTGGCTATCCTTCTCTTATATGAGATCCCCAACCCCTTTAATTGCTTCATATCCAAACCCAACTAAAACAATTCCCGCAAAAATAGAAATCCATTTCATCATACGATTATCTAAAAGTCTTCTTCCAAAATGAATAGAAGTCGCCATAAATAAATCCCAAATCATAATCCCAACAAATATTGTAATGCTGTACAATAACGCTTGTTCTTTGCCTACTGCACCAATCGCACTTGTTAAGACAGCTCCGTAAATGCCAATCTAAAATATAATATTAAGTGGATTAGAAATTGCAATTAAAAATCCTGAAGCAAATGATTTCATTGGGTGTTCTCTTTCTCCATTCCCTTTACTCTCCACCTGCTTAGAAGCATCTTTTATACTTTCATATCCAAGATATAGTAGCGTAAAAAAGACAAATATCCAAATAATTAACTTCGCACCAGGTGTTGTTAAATAGACAGAAACACCAAAATAAATTTATATTCAATTACACCCTTTTATTACTATTAAATGGATAATATTCGAAATTTTAATCATAGAAAAAAGGACGCTCATTTGTAAGCATCCTCTTTTCTATTCTACCTCCATCAACCTTTTCGCCTCAAAATACAACACTTGAATAAACTTCTTCGTATTAATTCTCGTATGCCCGGAAGTTGCTAGTTCTTCCTTCGTCATTTCTGTCATACGTTTACGAACAATGGTAAAATCAAAAAATTTCGGAGCGTAGCTTTCAAATTTAGGGTTTGAAAAATCAGTTAAACCCAGAGAGGCCAAATGATTTAATGACTGATAAATCGCTCGGCGCACCCTTTGTTCTGAAGCTTTTCTTTCTTTATCAATTTCCGTTTCTGAGGCTGCACCACCTAATTTTTTGACCGTAATATAGTGAAAAATATCTTTCAATGCTGGAAAACCATATTCAAATGTTTTTTCCTTTTCTTGTCCCAATAAATATTCCAACATACTAAGTAAATCTTTACTTCCATTCTCTCCAGCAATACCAAGTTCTGATAATAAATAGCGACCTGAGTCCATTATCTTCTTCTCTTCTAGCAACGGTTCATTTCGCACCTGCGGTTGTTCCCATTGAAAGACGTTATTCAGTGATTTTTGAATATCTTGTATAGATCGCTCCAGACGAATACGATCCATCACTTTTCGCACAACAGATACAACCTCAATTTTATTCAATGGTTTCGTAATATAATATTCAACACCTAGAGAATACGCTTCTCCAATTAATTGTTTCGACTCAACTTGAGAAATCATAATTATTTTTCCTGTAAACGACGGTGCAATATGACGTACTGTTTCAATGCCATCGCGAATTGGCATTAATAAATCAATAAATAAAATATCTACCTTTTTAAAATTCAACTGATCTACTTCAACAAAAGCACCATCTTCCGCTTCTCCCACTACTTCTCCAAGATCACCATCTTCAATAATTTGTGATAGCATAGAGCGGAATACTTCATCATCATCTACGATATAATAAAACACTCTATTCCCCCTCTCGCGTTAAACTAGACTCTGGTAAACGGACAATAAACTTGCATCCTCTGCCGCTCTCCCTGCATTGCAGATTCACTTCTCCCCCAAGTTCTGTAACCATCTCTTTTATATAAGAAAGACCAATTCCTGTAGATGGTGTACCTGTTTGATCATACTTCGACGTAAAACCTGGTTTAAATACGAGTTTTTTATATTTTGGTGAAATACCGGGACCATCATCTATTACTTCAAACATTATATTTCTTTCTTGTTTATATGTCTTTATTATAATTGTACCAGTGTTCTCAATTGCTTCAACAGCATTTGCCACTAAATTATTTAATATCGACAATACAGTATAAACATGATATTCCTCATGCTCACCTTCTATGTTTTTAGAAAATGTTATCTCTTTCCCTAATAGCTGGGCGTACTTCTCATTTATCCTGACAATCATTTCTGTCAACTCATGACCTTCTATGTATTCAGAAAGATTTTTATCTAATAAAAGCTTTGATAACCCCGCAAAAATTCTTTGATTGTCTTTTTTTATTTCGTGTACTTCCCCAGCAATTTTTAATACTTTTTTACTATGTATTTCTATGCCACCTGCATCATTACTAGCTTGTAAATTTCGATATAATTGATATGCTTCTTGTGTAATTAATTCTGCATTTTGAAGTGTCTTTTTTAAATGAACAGATTCCACATATAAGTTAGAAAGATGCATTAACATTTTTTCATTTTCTTTCCGGACTTGTGCTTCCTTTAATTTCGTTTCATATAGACTCATCATATTTAAGAAACCAAGGGCAAAGAAGCTTCGAAAAACAGCGATAATAATCAATTTATTTATTTCAGAAATCGTAATTGTTGTACCAAGCACTAAAACATGATAAAAAGTAAGTTCTGACATACTTGCTATAATCTCAATTGTAATCCCAAGGCACCCTATTATAAATGGTTTCTGATGAAATTTATTCACTCTACATAATGAAAAAAGACTTCCATACACAAAATAATAAAAGAACACTGGATAACGCAAATAAAAAGAATCAGTTATATGAAAAGACCCTTGTAGCATCCAATCAAGACAAATCCGAACTCCTACCACCGATAACCCGACGAATACACCGGCTACTGCCGCTGGTATTTTACGTAAAAATAACAATAAAAAGAAAAAGATTGGCGTCCCAAAACTTACACGAAAGGTATCATTAAACGGATGAAAATTTAATTCTCCGGCAATTGGAACAATTAATATCAAAATAATTAAAAGGGACATATCTTTCTTCCACAATTGATTCCAATTCAAAGATGCCACTTCCTATTTATGAAATATATTTTTCAAAAATTGAACAAGGAAAGCCCGCTTATAATATAAACGGGCTTTATTTCTATATTGTTACCTGTTTAGCTGCTTTTACTTGGCGATATTCAGGTTGCCACATTGCCTCTTTAACAGCTTTTCTGATATCGTTATCACTGAATTCCTCACGAGTAACCCCTTCAGCAACTGCTGCTTTAGCTACTTCAATTGCTACTATCTCTGAGATGTTACGTAGTTCTTCTACCTCCGGAAGAATAGGTGCTCCTGGTTGACTTGTATCTACCATGCTTGCCACTGCTTCTGCTGCTGCTGCAAACATACCATCTGTCATTACACTCGCACGAACAACAATTGTTCCAAGACCAAGCCCTGGGAAGATAAGCGCATTATTTGATTGTCCGATTACATACGTAACACCATCATATGTAACTGGCTCAAATGGGCTTCCAGTTGCCACAAGTGCCCGTCCTTCTGTCCAATGTATTAAATCTACCGGTTTTGCTTCTGCAAGCGGTGTTGGATTCGACATTGGTAAAATAATTGGTCGTTCTACATGAGAAGCCATTTCTTTTACAATTTCTTCTGTAAATGCACCAGCTACTGTTGATGTACCAATTAAAATTGTTGGTTGTACATGTTTCACAACTTCTGCAAGCCCAACCGTTTCACTTTGCTTCCATTCGTTCACTTCAGATTCCATACGTGTATATGGGAGTTGGAAATCAAGAAGACCTTCCATATTATCTGTAAGTAAACCATTACGGTCAATACACCAGAAGCGCTCGTTTGCTTCTTTCTCTGATAGCCCAGCACGAACCATCGCATCTCGCACTTGATCAGCGATTCCAATTCCAGCTGTACCAGCTCCAAAGACAACAACTCGGTGTTCACAAAGTGGGACACCTGAAATTTTCACTGCTGATAATACAGCTGCAAGTGAAACTGCACCAGTTCCTTGAATATCATCATTAAATGTACATACATGATCACGATATTTGTCTAAAATTTTACGTGCATTGCGTGAGCTAAAGTCTTCCCAGTGCAACAATGCTTTTGGAAACTTGTTACATACAGCTTTTACAAATGTATCGATAAATGTATCATAGGCCTCGCCAGTTATACGAGGATGACGGTTTCCAATATAAAACGGATTACTTAAAAGATCCTCACGGTTCGTACCAACATCTAAAATAACAGGTAATACACGACTAGGATCGATTCCAACTGCTGCTGTATAAACTGCTAACTTCCCAATAGCAATATTAATACCACCAACACCCCAGTCACCAATTCCTAATATTCCTTCACCATCTGTTACAACAACTAAATCAATATTTTCAGCTGTTGCACCAATGTTAGAAAACGCTTCTTCTATGCCAGAAGGATCATTTATGGATAAATACACTCCACGTGGTTTACGATACTCATGACTATATCTTTGAATGGCTACACCAACAGTTGGCGTGTACACAATTGGAAGCATCTCACGTAAATGATCTGTAAGTAAACGATAAAATAACACTTCATTACGATCATGGAGTGCTGTTAAATATACGTTTTTTAATAAATCGTCTGGCTGTGAACAAAACTGTTCATACGCACGGCGTGCTTGTTCATCCAATGTTAATACCGCAGGTGGTAATAACCCTTTTAGCCCTAGTTCTTCTCTTTCTTCTTCTGTAAAAGCAACCCCTTTATTTAAAAGTGGTGTAGCTAATACTTCTACTCCTCTTAATGTCGTTTCTAATACACCATTAGAGGTAACTGTAAATTTACTCATACCATCCCTACCTTTATTTATATATGCCATTTCTATATTGTAAACAAAAAAGAGGGGAATGTCCCCTCCTCTTTTAATTTTTCTTTAAAAGAGTTGCTCCCGCAATCCCCGGATGTGTCATTTCATATGGATCTAAAATTAAATCTAACTCTTCTTGTGACAGCACACCATTTTTTAAGCAAAGCTCCCTAACAGATTGCCCTGTCGCAATTGCTTCTTTAGCAACGCGAGCCGCTGCTTCATAACCAATATGTGGATTCACTGCCGTAATAATTCCTACACTTTTCTCAACATATTCTTTCAAGTGTCCTTCATTTGCTTCAATTCCTTTTAGACAATTATCTGTAAAGGCACGGAAACCGTTATTCATAATACTAATCGATTGAAGTAAGTTGAAAACAAGTACTGGCTCCATAACGTTTAGCTCTAATTGACCCGCCTCTGACGCAAGACAAATCGTATGATCATTACCGATTACTTGGAACGCGATTTGATTAATCACTTCTGGCATAACAGGGTTTACTTTCCCTGGCATAATAGATGAACCTGGTTGACGAGCTGGAAGCATAATTTCTGCAAGTCCAACACGTGGACCAGATGCCATTAAGCGTAAATCATTCGCGATTTTGGACATGTTCATCATACATACTTTCAGTGCAGCTGATACTTCCGTATATGCATCTGTATTTTGCGTTGCATCTACTAAATCTTCCGCTCCAACAAGAGGTAGTTCACTAATTGAAGCTAAATGTTTTACCACCGCTTCAATATACTCAGGATCCGCATTTAATCCTGTACCAACTGCTGTTGCTCCCATATTTACTTCATATAAATGTTGACGGGATTGCTGAATTCGTTTCATATCACGTCCAATTACACGAGCATATGCTTTAAATTCTTGTCCAAGACGAATTGGTACAGCATCTTGTAAATGTGTGCGCCCCATTTTAATCACATGGTCAAATTGCTCTGCTTTTAATTCGAATACATCATGCATATAGCCCATTGTTTGTAGTAACACTTCTAGTGCATTTAATGTCGCAATATGAATTGCTGTTGGGAATGCATCATTTGTTGATTGTGCCATATTCACGTGGCTATTTGGACTAATATAATGATAGTCTCCCTTTTCCATTTCTAATAATTCAAGGGCACGATTGGCAATGACTTCATTCGCATTCATATTCATAGAAGTTCCTGCTCCGCCTTGAATCGGATCCACGATAAAATGATCATGCCATTTCCCTTCAAGAATCTCTTGTGCTGCTTCAGCAATTGCGCCACCTTTTTTCAGTTCCAATCTTCCTACATCAGTGTTCGCCAGTGCGGCTGCTTTTTTTACAATTGCCAAAGCTTTAATTAAACCTTCATGGATTTTATACCCTGTAATTGGAAAGTTTTCTACAGCACGCATCGTTTGAACTCCATAATAAGCATGCGTTGGCACTTCTTTTTCACCTAAAAAATCTTTTTCAATTCGTACATTTTTTGTAGTTTCAGTTAATGTTGCCATTATTACTCACTCCTCATCTATTTCTTATGCTGCTTCTGTTTGTTTGACTGTTTCTACATATTGTTTCGCTTTCTCATGATCAAATTCGCCTTCCCACTTCGACATCACGATGGCCGCTAATGCATTCCCTAATACATTGACAGATGAGCGAATCATATCTAAAATGCGGTCGATACCAGCAATTAACGCGATACCTTCTAACGGTAATCCCATTGAACCTAATGTTGCTAATACAACAACAAATGAAGCACCTGGAACTCCTGCCATTCCTTTTGACGTCAGCATGAGAACAAATAACAATGTAATCTGCTGCGTTAATGGCATGTGCACTCCATACATTTGAGCGACGAACAATGCTGCTAATGCTTGGTAAATAGCCGAACCAGTTAAATTAAATGTATACCCTGTTGGAATAACGAAAGAAGCAACTGCCTTCGGACAACCGAACTCTTCCATTTTTCTCATTATATTAGGTAAAACAGCTTCTGAACTTGCTGTTGTAAACGAAAGAATAAGTTCTTCTTTTAAAACTTTCATTAATGTAAAAATGTTTATCCCTACCATTCGTGCATTAATACCTAATACAACAATAACAAATAGTATAACAGTTACATACACAGCTAGCACTAATTTTCCTAAAGGAAGTAGTGTTGCCACACCAAATTTTGCAACCGTAACAGCAATCAGTGCAAATACACCAAATGGCGCAAACTTCATAACCTGATTTGTAACCCAAAACATCGCTTCGAGCACACCTTCAAAGAAATTAAACACCGGTTTTCCTTTTTCCCCAATTGCTGCAACTCCTAAACCAAATAACACAGAGAAGAAAATAATCGGTAATAAGTCTCCTTGTGCAATTGATTCAAATACGTTCTTTGGTACGATGTGAACAATCGTTTCTGCAAAACCTTTTTTCTCTGTTGCATCAGCCGTCTGTTTATATGATGAAATATCACTTTGCTGTAAGTTATTCATATCAACACCCGTTCCTGGATGGAACACGTTTGCTGCGATTAATCCCATTAAGATCGCGATTGTTGTGATAATTTCAAAATAGAGAATCGTCTTACCGCCTAATTTTCCGAGCTTTTTCATATCCCCTACACCAGCTACTGCAACAATCAGCGCTGAAATAACGATCGGTACTACAATCATTTTAATTAAATGGATAAATATATCCCCAATTGGTGTGATATAAGAAATTGCTGTTTTATTGCCATAAAAGATTGCCCCTACTACAATCCCTAAGACAAGTGCAACAAAAATCTGTGTTGCTAATCCGAATTTTTTCATATATTTTCATCCCTTCATGCGAACGCTTTCAATTTGTATTTACAAAAGCTTACTCACATAATATAGGCGAACCTACAAAATCAGACAAAAAACTACAGATTCGTCACAAAAAATTCGAATTTTTTTCTTTAAATATTCATTGACACCCTTTGAAGATAAAAAAATGAAAATAACATTGATAAAACACCAAAGTATTTTATATAATCTAAAAAGTAAGTTTATTTGAACGTAAATGAGATGAAAAGGAGTTGATATTATGAAGAATCATACAAAAGATCTCATTATAGCTCTTCCTTTTTCTATTTCATTTTCTCGTAAAGGAGCAAAGGCATTCGCCTCTGCTCCTTTTTTATTGCCATATGTATAGGAGGGAAAATCCATGAAACCATACAAACGTGTTCTAATTAAATTAAGTGGTGGTGCTTTAGCTGATCAAGATGGAAATAGTTTCGGTTCCAAACGTTTAGAACATATCGCAACGGAGATTTTATCAATCGTCGATTTAGGTATTGAAGTTTCTCTTGTCGTTGGTGGAGGAAACATTTTCAGAGGAAACTTAGCTGAAGAATGGGGGATTGATCGCGTTGAAGCAGACAATATAGGGACATTAGGTACAATTATTAATAGTCTCATGCTGCGCGGTGTATTAACAAGTAAGACAGATAAAGAAGTACGCGTTATGACATCTATCCCCTTTACAGCCGTGGCAGAACCCTACATCCGTTTACGGGCTGTTCATCATTTAGATAAAGGGTATATCGTTATCTTTGGCGGCGGGAATGGGCAACCGTTCGTTACGACAGATTACCCGAGTGTCCAGCGAGCAATCGAAATGAATAGCGATGCCATTTTAGTTGCAAAACAAGGTGTAGACGGTGTTTTTACAAGTGACCCAAAACGAAATAAATCAGCAAAAATGTATCGTCATTTAAATTATAATGATGTCGTTCGAAACAATATAAAAGTGATGGATCAATCAGCCTTATTACTTGCTCGCGACTACCATTTACCAGCTCATATCTTTAATTTTGATGAACCTGGAGTTATGAAAAAAATATGCTTAGGTGAGCATATTGGCACATTAATTAATCATGAGTTAACGGAACTCGTAGAAGAAAAGTGACTTTTTCTAGAGTAAAAAAACTGCAACTTTGACTTTAAAAATAGGTGCGGTATTTTCCGCACCTTACTCTTTCTAAAAAAGTAGTATCATAACAATATAAAAAAACTGTGCCCCAATTATACACAATTCATGAAACGCCCTTCCAATAACTGTTATCAGTATCACTGTTACAATCACAAACTCTTAAATAAAACCTTCGGTGCTTCAATATCATTATTAATTAAAACTACCTCTGCACATTCCTTCGGTCCATGCTCTTCTATATACATATGACAAGCAGCGTGATACCTTTGTAAAAACATTCTCTCTGCCTTTTCTTTATTCCAAAAGTTTTTTGCTTCTCGACTCGAACCACGTTCTCTCGCAATTTCAAAATCCGTTACTACGAATATTTTATAATCAAATAAATGTTGCAACTCTTTTTTTAATAAAAAAGTACCATCAATTATAAATACCATGTCATTTGAAGCAAGTATGGGATCTGGTTCAATATACATATCCGTTTCTAAATCATGTGATCTCATATCATATCGCATATCACCACCAGGCCCTAACGGAATCAATAACCGCTCAGCAAATGCCTTATAATCATGAGCATCTTCATAATATCCTTTAGCCGATTCCTTACCTTGTGAATATCTAACTATTCTTGGATTATGGAAATTATCTATACTTGTTCGAACAGCTTTTCCTCCCTGCAAATGAATTTCTTTCTGTAACTCATTTGCAAATGTTGTTTTCCCAGAAGCTGTTATACCACTAACACCGACTCTTAAGGGATGATCTAATTTAACCATGAATATACGCTCTACAATCTCACGAATAATAGTTTGACGATTCAATTCCATCCTCCTCAACCATCTTTGTTTATCCTTCAAAAGATATTTTGATGAAAAAATACGTTTCGAGTATGAAATTTCATACAATTTATTCTCGCTTTTTAATTGTTATATGGTTTGAACAATTAAAATAACACTCTGAATGGTATTACTTTCAACACATTCACAATAGATGTTTTAAAAAACAATAACCAGAATATTAGGATATTTATGTTAAAATAAGTATATTGAGATGATGAAGATACGTATTCAAGAAAAAGTAATTCATTTTATATTCTAAATCATTTCACAAAAATTGCAGGAGGAGAAATTAATGAATTTACATATTACGAAAGAATTAAATGGAACTGATAAAAACAACGTTAACAATCGGCTTTATGAATATAATTTAAAGTATTTCCCAGTGGATTTAAGAGGTAGATACCAAGAGATTAATTTATTTCTTAAGGATGAAAACAGCAAGGTTCGCGGAGGAATATTAGGTGAAATTTGCTGGAATTGGTTAGAGATTCATACTTTTATAATTGATGAAGACATACGCAAACTAGGTTATGGGACTAAACTTTTATTAGAAATCGAACAAATAGCTTTAGAAAAGAATTGTGATTTCATAAAAGTGGATACTTTAAGCTTTCAAGCATTAGACTTTTATAAAAAGCACGGTTATCAAGAATTTGGTGTCCTTGATAATGTCGGCAGAGACTATAAACATTACTATTTAAAAAAAGACTTATAGATCATTTAATTTTTGAAAACTTGGATTGAAAACACTACAATGAAAATTAAAATGCTCAGAGAATAAACTCTAAGCATTTTAATTTTCATTTATATGATTCCTATAAATAATAATTAACCAACCATGCTATTTTTTCTTTACACTTCTCTAAAAATGATAAATTTGCAAAGAATGATGAAGTTATCTCCTTTGAATCTTGAAAATCTTGTGTTAACGCTTGATTTATTTGTTGAATCATCGGGCCACCATATACATAAAAATCCATCTCATCATTAATATGAAAACTACGCGAAGTGAAATTTGTTGTACCAATCACAGTTATTTCGTTGTCGAGTATCATTGCTTTCCCATGAAACATCCCCTTTTTATATCCATATACAGTAATTCCATTTTCAATTGACTGACGAATATATGGGTAGGCTGCTTCTTTAATAAGCGGAACGTCCGGTTTGTAAGACCAAAGTATTTTCACCGATACTCCCCGCTTTCGTGCCTGAATTAAAGCATTCATAAGTTCTTTATCTGTCGGTATAAAATAGGGCGTGGCAATCACGATAGAACGCTTTGCTTCTTTTATTAATTCCATATACTTCGTAACAACTTTATGTCCATTATAACTAGACATAGTGTGTAACGTCTTTCCTTTAATAGTAGATTGAGCTGTTCTTGCAATTTCTTCTGAAGTATCCCGTTTCCAATCTAACGCAAACTGCTCCTCTAAATCCGTTACCCCTTCTCCCTGCAATCGCACATGATAATCTCGCCAATATCCAAAGCGCTTATCTTTCCCTAAGTATTCATTACCTATATTAAAACCACCACTATACCCTATTTTCCCATCTATCGTTGTAATACGGCGATGATTACGATGATGGAGCGAATAAAAAAAGAATGGGAACTCCGGTTTCCTGCTGTATGTAAAATGGACGCCACTTGCCTGCAATTCATTTTTATATTTTCTTTCAAAAGATAAATCATTAATCCAATCAACCGATAAGTATACTTGTACCCCTTCTTTTGCTTTTTCCTTTAACAAATTTAAGAAAGTATGGCTACTTTTATCATTCGAAATGATATAGAAATACGTGAAGATAGAATCTTTCGCTTCTTTTATATCGGAAAAAAGCTGATGATATAGCGTTTTTCCCTCTACATATAATTGAAAATCACTATAACGAGGAGCATACTCTTTCCGTTGGTTTTTATCAGCTTCCACTTTCCTTCCTAGCGTTACATCAATATGCATCCAAACAACTAGAAAAATCACTGCACTAATGATAATAGAAATAATACGTAATATCTTTTTTGCCATGTCAGTCCCCTTTAGCTTAGACTCACTTTCATTATATAGTGTTCAACAAAATCTAATTTTAATGCTCAATAAAAAGGAGGACGCTATGAAAAACAATACAAGAAAAAAACCTATTGTTTTTGTCCCAGGACTATTTGGCTCTATGAGCAATATAATTATTCCCAGCACAGGTGATTGGAATTTCGGAATCTCTGCGTTTGTATATGAGCCTTTCATCATGATGTTAGAAAACATGGGATACGAAAGAAATAAAAATCTTTTTATCTCTTTTTATGATTGGCGACAACGAATTCAGACCGCTGCTCAAAATTATTTATTAAAAACCATTAATTTAGCAAAACACATAACAGGATCCCATAAAGTAAATTTGAAAAGATACTTTAGATTACAAACATACAAAAAGGGATGCGGCACCATACCGCATCCCTTCCTATTACATAAAATTCCTCGCGTCATTATTACGACCAAACTTATAAATCGCAATTAAGAAGAAGGCAATTGCAAAAGCAAACAAAATTAAAATGTTTAAATATAAATCTGCAATTGGCGTCCCTTGTTGTAATTTTCCTATCGTATCTAATAACCAACGTTGAGGGAGAAAATCAGCTATTTTTTGCACGGATGTTGGCATAATTTCAAACGGAAAGAAGCATCCGGCAAGTAAGCACGTTGGTGTTATTATAATATTTTGCATAGCATTTGCAGAAGTTGCATTTTTCGCAAAAGATACAATGGCTAGTGACATACCAATTGCTACTAAAGCAAATATCATCAGTACGCCAATCATGACCATAAATGGCATATTGATATTCGTATGAAAAACGTTCGTCATAAATAACACTGCGACAACAATTTGAACGACTAAAACAATCATATTAACAGCTACGTTAGATAATATAAATTTTTTCCCATCTATCGGTGTTGATAATAATCTAAAATACGTTCTATTCTCTTTTTCCTTTAAAATGAGTTCTGATAAATTCACCGCTGAAAACAACATAAACATAATGAGATAACCGACAGTTTGATTCGTCATATCTTTATTTTTTGAAGTATCTTGAAGCGTCTCAGCTTTTACTTTAAATGAACTTTTTTGATAACCCGCATACATGTTATCAAACGTACTTTGATCATTTTGCGCGACTTTACTAATAGCAACTATATTATCAATATAATTATACAAGTATGATTTTACAAACCCTGTTACTTGATCACCTTTTATCGATGCAACCTCAATATGACTCGGTTTCCCATCTCGAACACTTTGTGAAAAACCTTTATTTAACGTAATTACTCCATCAAGTTTTTTCGAAGTAAGCTTATCTTCTACTTCTGATTCCTTAATCTTACTCACTTTTACATGATTTAATCCCTCTAAAAACTTCACCGTATCATTTGCTATATACTGATTTTCTTTATTTACAACCCCAATGTTTAACGTCCCTTGCCCTACATTTCCATATATCGAAAAAGAAATTAAAGACCCTATTATTGGTAAACCAATAATAATTAGTAATCCTTTTTTATTTTTCAAAAGCACAGATAATGTTTTTTGTATAAGCCATAAAATATCTTTCATACTATAACCCCTCCCGTCTGCGTAATGCGATAATCGCAAGCAATAAAAAGAGTGCTGAAATACCAAGATTTAAAAAGATAACGGGTAATGCAGCTCCTATGTCATTTGCATAAACAATTTTCATAATCGCTGTATTCGCCCATGTTAATGGTGATAAATTCGTAACTACATTTTCTTCAACTACGAAATATGCTCCTCCAAAAATAGAAGCTAATTGCACAACAACCATAATAATCGCTTTAGATGCTTCTCCTGTTTTTGTAATATATCCAATTCCTAATCCAAAGCTAATTGCAAGCAAGACTTCCGTTAATAAAATAAGAAAGATTACTCCAAGATGGTCACCCCAATTCGCCTTATAGACAAATTTACTAAAGAAAACGACGAGAAGTAGACAAAGCGTATTTGCTACAAGACTACCAAATATTTTTCCTATAAAAATTTCTGCTTTACTAACAGGTGCCGCAATTAAGCGATCACCCGTTTTTCTAAGTCGCTCTCCACGAATTAAATAACTTGCTCCCATCGCTGCATATAAAGCAATCATTGTCGTCATTACAATTGCATAGTAATCCATAGAACTTGGTTTTTTAGCAGCTTGTAAAGATGTTTCTTTTATATAATCATCATGATTTCCATTTGAGATAACTGTGCTAACCTTACTAAGATCCACTTTCGCAACTTCTACTGCTACATTGTACTTATCAACAAATGTCGTAAGCATCCCTTCAATGATACTTCCTTCAACACTATTTCGATCACTCTCATATAATTTCACACCGTCTTTATTCATTTCTAAATATCCGGCATATTTATTTTGTTTCACTTCTTCTTTGCCATCTATTTCATTTGAGGCTTTTTTAAAGTGAATTCCCGATTTACTTGTTTCTTTCGCAAATGCTTCAAATGATTGAGAGAACGTACTACTTGCTTCATCTTTATATAATACTTGTATATCTTTAATAGACTGGCCTTCCCCATTAAATGCATTCGTTAAAGCTGTTCCTAATACAAGCATAAGCACAATTGGGAATGCCAACATAAAAACTAATGTTCTAATATCCCGAAAGTCTCTTTTGATGTGCATAATCGCAATATTGAAGATGTTCAATCGATGAACCTCCCTTTTTCTCTTAATAAAAATTTATTTATCTCGTAAATTTCTGCCTGTCAGTGTAAGGAATACTGTTTCTAAGTTAGGCGCTTGTTCTTCTAACGAACGGATCTCAATATCATGATTAATAAAATGTTGAATAATTTTGTTTAAATTATTCAACCCTGCATCAGAATGCACTTTAATCACGTTCTCTTCGATTTGAACAGCTTTGACGCCATTAATCTCTTTTAATTTAGCTACTTCTAGATTTTCGACTGACTTCACTTCAATCCAAATATCCTTTGTATCTGTAATAATCGCTTTTAATTGTTCTTTCGTACCTTCTGCAATTACTTTACCGTGATCTACAATTGCAATTTTTGTACAAATTTCTTCTACTTCTTCCATATAGTGACTTGTATAAATAATTGTGCTCCCCATCTCATTTAATTTTCGTACAGACTGAAGAATGTAGTTTCTTGATTGCGGATCAATTCCAACGGTCGGCTCATCCATAATAATTAACTTCGGATGATGCGCAATGGCACAAGCAATGTTAAGTCTTCGTTTCATCCCACCCGAAAAGTTCTTTGGATAACTTTTATGTTTATCACTTAGTCCTACAAACTGCAATGCTTCTTCTACTCTCGCTTTTAATTCTGCACCTCGTAATCCATACAAACCCGCAAAGAATTTCACATTTTCATAGGTGGTTAACTCCTCATAAATTGCTATATCTTGCGGTACAATTCCAATGTTCATTTTCGCAAAACGATTATGTTTCTTTGTATTTTTTCCTAGTATGCTAATCTCACCTTCATTACTTCTTAACAATCCAGCAATCATATTAATTGTTGTACTTTTACCAGCACCGTTTGATCCTAGAAATCCAAATATCTCTCCTTCTTTAATAGCTAAAGACATATTATCTACTGCGATGAAATCACCAAATTTTTTTGTTAAATTTTTTATTTCTAATACGTTCATCATTTCACCCCTATTTCAGTTTCTCTGCTGTTATTATAAACAAAAAGAATGAACCTGCTCAGTGCAGAAGTTCATTCTTTTCACATGAGAATATTCACTTTTTTCATATGAGATCATTCATCTCAATCATGTCTTACTGAATCGGCAACAACATTGTTACCGAAAAGCCATTCGTTCCATCTACAATTATTTTCCCATTAACAGACGCTGTTCTCTCCTCCATCCCAATAATACCGAGTCCTTTTTTAACAAAGACTACACCCTTCCCGTTATCTTTCACCTGTACCTTGACCATCTTGTTAAGTACATGAATATCTATTGAAATAACTGTCGCATCAGCATATTTCATCGCATTCGTTAACGCCTCCGTAATATTTTCACCAATGATTTTCCATTGGATAGGGGAAATTGTATCCAAATTCCCTTTATACACAAACGGAATTTTTATATCATGCTTGCCCGCAAACTCATCTATGAATAATTTCATACGATGAATTCCAATTTGTTCAGTTGGTGGTTTCATATTTTTAAGGGTAATTCTAATATTTTCAATCCCATCTTTAGAAATATGAATCGCATTTTGTAGTAACTCCGTAGCTTTGTCTTTATCTATTTCCATCAATCTCTTTGCTGCTTCCATTTGAATAAGTGCACCTGTCATGGAGTGACCAATTTTATCATGAATTTCTTGTGATAATCGATTTCGTTCTTCTAATTTAAATGTGTATTCTGATTGCCTTATGTATTCTTTATTTTCATGTAAACTTTTTGCGAGCCGCTGCATATCTTTTCGCATCTTATCATTTTGCTTTTCAAGCTTTAGTAATCGTACTATGTAACGGTCTGCCATCGTTAAAACAAGAAAACAAAATGCAGTAATGAGTCCATATGTCATTTGAACACTTTCATCCGCAAAAACGATAGGGAGAATCATAATGAAAAAGATCTGCCATTTCTTTTCTATGTAATAAGATACAATTTCGTATAAGTTCAAAGGTAAAAACAAAATAAAAAACGGATGAATCCTCCATGTAAACAAAGCGATAATACCGATTGATAGTCCAATTAATATTTTTTTATACGCATCTTTTTTTAAAATAGAAATTGTCACGTTTACACAAAGGTACGAAAGCAAAGTAAATATAACCCACGGTAAGTTCATAACATTTGAGTGAATATAACTGAACACTATATATAAGAAGACAATTAATTTACTTACAATGAACCAAAACTCCATAAAATCAGTCTACTTTCCCTGTTAAATAATAAATCGCAATTTGCGTACGATGTTCAAGACCCGTTTTCCCTAAAATAGACGTAATATAATTTGCAATTGTTCCTTCTGATATAAAAAGCTGTTTTGAAATTTCTTTATTAGAGAAACCTTTTGCAATTAATGCAATAATACTGAGTTCCCTCTCTGTAAAAAGAGTCTTATCTATTTTCGACTCCTCTTCTTTATTTTCCAGTAAGTTACACTTAATTTTATCAAGCACTACGTCTTGCATAACAGTTTGCCCGTTATATACTCCTTTTATCGCATCACGAATGCGCTCCGGGTCGTTATTTTTTAACAAATAACCTTTCGCTCCGTTTTTTACTGCCTCCAAAATATACTCATCATCATCAAATGTCGTTAAAATAAGCGGCTTTGTTTTTGTCTCCTCACAAATTAGCTTCGTCGCCTCTACACCATTCATATTTGGCATTCGAACATCTAAAAGTGCAATATCTACATCATGTTTTTTGCAATAATCTAGAGCCTCTTGCCCATCATTTACTGTTTCTAGCACTTCGAATTCTTCGTATGTACTTAAAATAATTTTCATGCCTTCTCTAATAAAAGAGTTATCATCGGCTATCAATACTTTTATTTTCATGTTTGTTAGTATAGGAGTTCCTCTACTAACATTCACATCCTTTCTCCATGTAACATTTCCCTATTTCTCATTATATACTTCTCTATAACATTTTTTCACACCTTTTGAAGTAGCCTCTTCTCTTAAAATATATTATTCTTTTTTTACATCATGTGTAGGGGGACTTCCCATTTCTTACGTCTATATAATAGAATGCGTCAAAAAGGAGGGAGAGAACCATTGAGGAAAAACAATTAATTGAAAAAGCACAACAAGGAAGTGAACATGCTTTTCGTATCCTTGTACAAACATATCGTCATTATATTTTCCAAGTTATTTTTGCTATTTTAAGACATGAGGAAGATGCACAAGATATCACACAAGAAGTATTCGTAAAGATTCACGCCTCTCTCCCTAACTATCAATTCCGCGGATTAAAAACGTGGATGGCACGGATTGCTACAAATCATGCCATTGATTATAAGAGAAAGAAAGAAAGGGAAAAAGTAGAGCTCTCCTTATCAAACGAAACTCAGGAAGATATAAAATCCTCTCATAATATTGAGGCATCGTTACTGAGGAAAGAGAAAAAATTGCTGATTGCTCAAAAACTAAAAGAACTTCCAGAGAATTATCGTGATGTCGTTCTCGCACATTACTTAGAAGAAAAAAGTTATCAAGAAATTGCTACTCAACAAAATGCTGAAGTCAAAACAGTCGAAATGAAGCTTTATAGAGCAAGAAAATGGATCAAAAAACATTGGAAGGAGGAAGATTTTTTATGACGCATTTTTCAAAAGAAGCTTGGTGCAATTACACTTTAGATCTTCTATCACATAACGAACGTGAATCTATGGAACAACATCTTTATGAATGTGATCATTGTTTAGCACTTTATATGGAAATCATTGATGAACAAAATGAAAACCTTCCAATCATAAATGATGATTCATTTACAAATGAGGTTATGAAGCAAATCAAATTCGAAAAACTTAAGTCTGAAGAAAAAATGAGTAAGAAGCAACCAAGACAAATAAAGAGTACGCTCATTCACTACATAATTGCAACTGCAGCTACTTTAATTTTTATGGCAAGCGGTTTATTCCATTATATTTTCACAGTGACTTCTAGTTTTGAACAATCTTCCAAACAAAGTGGGGTTTCGATTTCAAAACAAATTTTAAACAAAACTATACACACTTCAAAAACGAACGGAGGTTCAAAACATGAATAAAAACCCATTTTTAGCGCTAGTTCTAGGGTTGATTCCTGGGCTTGGACATTTATATTTAAAGCGAATTGGTCGTTTTATTATATATGGTGGTAGTTCATTATTATTATTTCTCGCTGCGATAGGCTTTACTATTAACTTCGGAAATCACGGAATTGTTTTCCTTATCCTATTTTTATTAGCACTTGTATGGGGAATAAATATACTAGACTTAATTATTTCTATAGTGAATCAGTCATGGAAAAAAGAGAAAGACCTAACGCAAGAAGCAGCACGTGAAAGTGAACGATTTTATATCATTCTCTTATCCATCATCCCTGGACTTGGGCATTTCCAATTAGGACTTATGCAGCGTGGACTTACATTTTTAGTCGCTTTTACAGGACTAGGTAGCATGATTATATTCGTTACACTATTAACATCTCGTGAAAGCTTTCTTATCTTTCTCGCTACGTTACCTGTTCTATGGATTTATAATTTCTTCGATGTCGTCCAGCAGCTGCAGAAAAAAGAACGTGGGGAAATATTAGTCGATCGTACTATTTTCGAAGATTTTGAGGAGCACCGAGAACAAGGAAGGAAAAGTAAAACATTCGCTTCTATTTTAGCGATGTTCCCTGGAGCGGGTCATATGTATTTAGGCTTACAGCGCCGTGGTCTTCAACTAATGGCAGCCTTTTTACTTGCCATTTATATGCTTGATTTATTAAGACTTTCCGCCTTCTTATTTTTAGTACCTATCATTTGGTTTTATAGCTTTTTCGATACATTACAGCAAACATCCAAATACGGAAAAGAAGATTTACAAGACACACCTATTATCGATTATTTTATTAATCATCAAAAATGGCTTGGTATCGGACTCATCGGGTTAGGATGCTATTATTTACTAGATCAAACACTCCTCCCTATTTTTGACGATTATTTCGCTACTATATTCAATATTCATATTAGTGAATTATATTATCGCTATTTCCAAACATCTATCGTTGCCCTCCTTTTAATTGGTGGTGGCTTTAAATTATTACTAGGGAATAAAGAAGAAAAAGGCGGTGCTAAAGAATGAGAACATGGCGTGTAGGAACGATATCTATGGGGATTTCAATTATCACATTAGGTTGTTTCTTATTATTTTCAACTATAAAAGGTATACAAGTATTTGATAACTTCACAGCATGGTGGCCTATTCTTTTCATTGTGCTTGGCATCGAGATTTTACTATACGTTATATTCTCTAAAAAAGAGCAGCCTATTATTAAATATGATATATTTAGTATTTTCTTTATCGGCGCATTAGGGACCGTTGGAATTTCATTCTATTTCTTATTATCCACTGGATTACTAGAGGAGATTCGTTATTTCATTGGAACAACTGAGCAAACGAATAACATCCCAGAAGCGCAACATGACATCCCTGATTCTATTAAAAAGATTGTAGTTGATACGAGTAATACTCCTCTTACAATAGAAGGTAGTAACATTAATAAAGTGCATTTATTAGGAACATATGAAATGACTATGAAAGCAAATGAAAAGAACAAACTAAAACAGGAAGATTTCATGGCCATTCACACAGTTGGTGAAACAATGTATGTGACATTAAAACCATTACCTGTTCACCATAAATTCTTTGCTTCACAGTCAAGAATGACAGCAACACTTGTCCTCCCGCAGAATAAAAATGTGGAAATTCGCGGTTCTGAAAGAGAACTCTCTCTTTACCCAGGCCAATTACAAAGCAATTGGTCTGTACAAGAAAGATCAAACGTGTCTGTTCATCTTGTAAAAGATAGCGACATAACGCTATCAGCAGTAACAAATCAAAAAGATTCTCATGGGAATACACCTTGGGAACATGTAGAAGAGTTAACGAAAAAGGTGAATAATTCTTCAAAAGAAAATCCAGATTCAAATCAGCAAGAACAATGGTATAAAAACACACTAAAGCTCGGAAACGGAACACATCAGCTAAACATTCAAAAAGCTTATAATACAAACATAAGCCTTCTTGAAGAATGAAACGCTAGCATATAATTGAGGAAGGAAACTTCTTCGGATACTAAAAACCTTCCACATGCATTTCATATCATGAGGAAGGTTTTTTTCTATATAAGTGCTTTAATCCCTTCCAAAACTAACCCAATCATAAACCCGCAAACAGCACCATTCACACGAATCCATTGCAAATCTTTGCCTACGTTATTTTCAATCATTTCAATCAATGTTTGATCGTCTAACTTATCAAGGTTTTCTTGTACAAGCTTTCCAATCTTGGAATGATTATTTTCAACAAGATTTACAATTTGCTTTTGCAACCAGCCTTCTATTTTTTGAACTGTTACTGGATCTTCTTTCACTTTGTTCATTTGCTTCGTTAAAAATGGAAGAAGATATTGATCTGCAAACTCTTCTTTTTTAATAAAAGCGACTGCTCTTACCTGCGCTTGTCCTAACAATTCTTTTATCTTGTCAGCCGCATTCCAATTTGCGATCCAACTTTCTTTCCAATTCTCTAATTCCTGTAATACCACTTCATTTTCCTTCACATTAATAAGTTCTTGACGAACTTTCACTAATATAAGTTGTCTTGTGGTATTATCAGGATTTTGTAAACTACTGATATTACTAATCACGAACTTCTGCAATATGCTTCCGATTTTTTCTTCATCTACAATATTCATGAAAGATTTTAGAGTAAATTGCAAGAATCCATCCACTTTTATATTTTCCATCGCTTTCATGCCTAAACTTCCAAGTTGATAACGGGCTTCATCTTGAGCCGTCCACTCTTTCGCTTTAACTAACATGTAATCAAGTGTTTTTTCATCATATTCTTGTACAACCAATTGATCAATAAGGACTTGCAGTATATTTCCTGTATTAATCGTATGTAAATATGTTTTTAATTCTTTTTCAATTACAATAGCTAACTTTTCGATATCAATTTGAAGAATCGCTTTTTCAGCAATTGTAACAATCCCTTTTTTCACAGCATCAGATTGCAGCTCTCTTTCTGCAATCTGTAACACCATTTGTGCTAACTTCATTTCCTTCACTTTATTTGTTATGCTTTCTTTTGTCAGCCAATCATTCTCCAGTGTGGAAACGAGGCCTTTCGTAATCCGTTTACGATTTTTTGGAAGTAGGGCTGTATGCGGAATTGGAATTCCCATTGGATGACGGAATAGTGCCGTGACTGCAAACCAATCAGCAAGCCCCCCTACTAATCCTGCTTCAAATCCACCTTGTACAATTGTTCCTATCATCGATTCCTGAAATGGAATAGTCGCCGCAAACCCTACTCCCATTACCCCAAGTGAAATACCCGCTAAATATTTTGACTGTAGTGACATTGTATATACACATCCTCTTATTTATGTAAAATGAAGCTTTCTATTGTATAACGAATTTATTAAGCTTATATCGTCAAGTCCTTACTTTCAAAAAAAGCCTATATCTATACTATAATGAACCACGTTAAAAATAACAAAAAAATTCGAATAAAAAAACACGGGGGTTAAACTACCCTCGTGTTAAATTACTTCTAGTTCTCTATCGCTAAATTCAAGCCTTTTTGATAATATTGCTTCCTCACTTCTTCAGGAACCATACTTCCACCAGTCCCCCAAATAATATGTGTACCCTTCCTCACTTTTTCTGTTAAATTATGCTTCAATAAATAATCGGTTCCCTCTTTACATAATTTCATTGGTCCTATCATCCCTGCTAGTGCAGAAGGTTCTAAATGGAGCCCCTCTGTATCGACTAATTTCTTAAGTAACTTATACAACTGTTCATCGCTAACTGTATAACTACCACTTAAAAAAGGTTCCATAGTTTTACCCACAAATCCAGATGGTCTTCCTACAGCAAGTCCGTCCGCGTCTGTGACATTATCAATGCCAATATCTTGTACAGAAATTTTATCATGAAGTCCAGTCATTAAACCAAGTAACATACATGGAGAGTGGGTAGGTTCTGCAAAGAAACAATGGGCATTGTCTTTATACAATAACTTTAAGCCAAATGCTACTCCTCCAGGCCCACCACCTACTCCGCACGGAAGGTAAACAAATAAAGGATGTTCATCATTTACTGTTATCTCTAACTCTTCTAATTGTTTTTGCAAACGAGATGCCGCTACCGCATATCCTAAAAACAAATCATGGGAGTTTTCATCATCAACAAAATAGCAACTAGGGTCTGCATTTGCTTGCAGTCGCCCTTCTTCTACCGCTTTACTATAATCAGCTTCGTATTCAATCACTGTCACATTTTTACTTCTTAACAAATCTTTTTTCCACTCTTTTGCATCGGCTGACATATGAACAGTCACATTAAAACCTAACTTAGCACTCATAATACCTATACTAAGACCTAAATTTCCAGTCGAGCCTACTGCAATTGAATATTGCGAGAAGAAACTTCGAAACTTATCACTATCTAAAATCGAATAATCATCTTGTATCGTTAACATTTGATGTTGAAAAGCTAATTCCTCTGCATGTTTGAGAATTTCATAAATTCCCCCTCTTGCTTTAATAGATCCTGATATAGGAAGATGACTATCACACTTTAACAATAATTCACCTAATATAGGTTGTTGATAATCCTGTTCTAAGGATTGTTTCATGGAAGGAACTCTCACTAAAGGTGATTCTATGATACCGTTCATTCCTTTTGTTTCTGGAAAAACCTTAGCAATATATGGAGCAAAACGTTTCAACCTTTCCTCTGCATCCCTTACATCTTCTTGAGTGAGGGGGGATTTTTTAATTCCCGTTTGAAATTTTTCGATATTGGGATTAATCCAAAATACTTCTTCCATCGAAATGAGCCTGCTTAGTAAAGGATATTGGCCTTTCCATTTTTGTATATCTTTGCTTTCAATCTCCTTCATTTATCTAATCCTCCTAATTTTCTTATAGCAATTTGCACAATAAAATTACATTAAATTAATTTTAATACAGTTTAACATATAATCATTTTTATGTTAATTTTATTTACTTTAATTAAATTAAATTTAACACTTTGTTAAAGAGAATGCATTAGTAAAAGCCTAAACAAATTAAAGTTTCACTATGATATTGTAAGAAATTCAGCAACCGGTCCTAGTATAAGTACCGGCAGAAATGTTAAGGCACCTATTAAAAAGATAGTCCCAAGTAGAATTCCTCCAAATAGCCGATTATCTGTTTGAAAGGTTCCTCTAGTCTCAAGTACAACCTTTTTCCTTTTGAGTCCAACTGCGACGGCAAGCATTGTAATCACACCTAAATATCTACCAATATACATAACAATTCCCGTTGAAAGATTCCAAAAAGGCGTGTTATCCCTTAATCCTTCAAATCCGGATCCGTTGTTAACAGCAGATGACGTGTATTCATATATAATTTGCGTTAAACCATGAAAACCCGGATTAGAAATTGCATCTGTTCCTAGATTCGTAGAAAATGCAATCGCTGCAGTTCCAAGAATAAGTAATGGCTGAGACACAATCGTGACTGCTATTAACTTCATTTCTTTTCCTTCTATTTTTTTGTTAAGAAACTCCGGTGTACGTCCCACCATTAATCCGGCTAGAAACACAGCAATCATTGCATACATGACGACATTCATAAACCCAAGTCCGATCCCTCCAAACACGGTACCTAAAAGCATGTTTATAAGTGGAACCATTCCACCAATCGGTGTTAATGTGTCGTGTGTTGTATTAACACCACCTGTTCCAGAGGCACTTGTAACAGTTGCATATAAAGCAGAAGAGATGACGCCAAGACGAGTTTCTTTCCCTTCCATATTTCCTTGTGAACTTTCTATCCCTAATTGATTTAACAATGGATTCCCCTTCAATTCAGATATAGCAAGCGTACAAAATCCGATAATCAAAAGAATGAACATTGATATAAAAAACATTCTACCTTGTTTCCGATTGCCAACCATTCTTCCGTATACAAATGGAAAAGCCATCGGAATTAACATTTGTAACATCATTTGTAGCACGTTACTTATCATATTGGGATTTTCAAAAGGATGCGCAGAAACTGTTCCAAAAAAACCTCCTCCATTGTCACCAAGTTCTTTAATAGAAAGCAAAGACGCTACCGGTCCACGAGGAATTTCTTGTGCCGTTCCTTCCAACGTTTTCACAACAATTGTTGGATCCAGTGTTTGCGGTGTCCCTAAAACCACAAATATCAATGATGCCACAAATGAAATTGGCAATAATACTCTTGTAATTGCTTGTACAAAATCAACAAAGAAGTTTCCTATTCTTTTCCCCGCTAGTACACGAATAAACGTAATACCAATTGACAATGAAGTTGCAGGTGCCGCAAACATCATAAATGTCACACCTACCATTTGAGAGAAATATGATAAACTACTTTCTCCCCCATAGTGTTGTAAATTCGCATTCGTCATAAATGTAATTGCTGTATGAAATGCTAATGTTGGTTCTAATCCTAAAAAGTGATTCGGGTTTAATGGAAGAATCCCTTGTAATCGAAATATCGAATATACAACCAAGATACAGAAAAAATTTGTGCTCATTAAGCAAAACATATATTGTTTCCAAGTCTGACTATGCCCTTTAATCCCAGCAATTTTAAATAAGATGTTTTCCAGTGGGCCAAATACCTTTTGAAATGGTTCCTTACGCTGAAAAGCATTGTATATATAGTCTCCCATCGGTTTTGCAACAATTACGAATAGGCCAATTGTAATTAGACTTGTAAGCCAGTTCATCCTCTTTCCCCTCTCTGTTTCCATTACACTCAAAAACAAATGTTATATTTTACCATTAAGAGAATAAAAAGAAAACACCAGGTTGCACCTAGTGTTTTTTACACACACAAGCCCCCCTCTCAAAACGCTGACGAGGTTAGCTGTCGGATTCGGGCCTTGAGAGTAGCCCTACCTATAAAAGGATTCACCCCTAGTGACAATGCACAAATTTGGTTCCCCCGCTCCTGAAGTGGATTAAGCGATTTATTATTTGGCTGTAAAATCTACATTGAGCTATTCTGATTGTTAATATACTCCTCTAAATGATAGTTGTAAAGAGAGAGAAAACAAAAAAGAAGGAATCTTCTCACAATAAACTCCCAATACATATGAATAATGCTAATCTCTATAAATATAGTAGCACATGAAATAGTGAAAAATGATATCATTGGAAATCACCCACTTCCATTTCCTATCCCTATGAGAAGCTTTGTAACCTTTATCCCCCTCTTACTTCTCAATTAATTGTTTGAATTTCTTTTCCAACTGATCCGGAGGTAATACTCCACGCGCTTGATCTACAATAATCCCATCTTTATCAACAAAAAACGTTGTTGGCAGTGAAACAATTTTATAATCAAGTCCCGCCACCCCATCCATATCTAATAAAACTGGGAACTTAAATCCAAAACGATCTGCAAACGCCTTTGCTTCTTGTACTGCATCTCCAATCGTTGCATTCACCGCAAAAATTTCGATTTCACCTTTATATTTATCGTAAAGACGAACTAAGTCCGGCGCTTCCATTTCACATGGTCCACACCATGACGCCCAGAAATTGATAACATACGGTTTTCCTTTTGCATCATTTAATGAATAAAGCTTTCCGTCTAATCCTTTTAGTGTGATTTTCGGCGCCTTAAATCCTACTTGAGGTAATACTTCTTTCTCTTGCAGTGCTGCTTGTTTTGCTTTCCGTTCTTTTTCTTCTTGCTTGGAATTATAAAAGTTAACTCCAGCCCAAATAAGTGCTCCAGCTAGTATAATTACAATTAATTTTTTCACTATTTTTCCTCCCATTATCGAGTTCACTTTTTATTTAACTTCGGTATATCACACACCTTTCCTTTATTCATTCATACTTTTTACTTTTCATCTTTTGTTGCAGAAGGAAAGCCACTCTCCTGTAGCGAAATTTTATCAATAATAAAAATCTATTAGGTGGTGCTTCATTATGAAGTTAGCTGTAATTGGCGGAGGTTATCTCGAACAGACAGATCATTTCCATATAAATCAACGACTTATAGAACTAACTGGGAAACAATCTCCAAGAGTATTGTTTATCCCAACAGCAAGCAATGATGATGAAGGTTATATAAAAGAATTTAGAGAAACATTTGAAAAGCAGTTAGGGTGTGATGTTCACATTCTATGTTGCATAAAAGAAAGCTATAGCGAAGATACAATAAGTGAAATGATTCATTTTGCTGATTTCATCTATCTAGGCGGAGGAAATTATATCAATATGCTTGAAAATTGGAAAGAAAACAAAATAGATGAAAAGTTAATAGCAGCCCTACACAATGGAACATTCATTGCAGGATATAGCTCTGGTGCTATGTGCTGGTTTACAACCGGCTTCCGTTCTAATTATAAAGGAGATGGCTATATAGAAAGCGATGGCTGGAATATGGTAAACAAACACTTCTGTCCCCATTACAATCAGCCAGATAGAGCAACTGCTTTCCATCTATTCTTACAAAATCATGCATGTGATATAGATGGAATTGCTTTAGAGGATAATTGTGCTTTATATATAACAGAAAATTCCTTTGAGATTATCGGAGATCCAGAGAAAGCTTGGGAATTCTATATGAATGATGGAAAACTCATAAGACACCATTTTGATGTAACTTTGAAAAGTTATTTATGAGTTGTACTCATACAAAATAAAAATGTCCCTAAGCTTTCAAGCTTAGGAACATTTTTATTTACTTTCAATCTAACTAACAAGTCGCGTAATCCGTTTCTTCTGCCATGAAAGTTTATAATACCCATATTGTAAAAGTAAACTCACAATAAATGCTGCTGGATATCCAATCCATATACCCTTTATACCAAGACTTGTATGATACGAAAGGTAATAGGCAACAGGAACTTCTACAAGCCAAATTGATACAACACCGATAATAGTCGGCCATAGTACGGTTCCACTTGCTCGCATTGTCGCACCAATAATTTGCGCATGACCGAAAATTAAATAACTCCATAATGTAATCATCACTAAACTATGAGCAATTTCGATTGTATTTGGACTTGTTAAGAACAATGATAAAATTTCTCTTGAGAACAAATAAATAAGAGCAATTAATACCCCGCCGATGATATAATTCATCACAATACCTGCCCGAACAACTTTCTGTAATCGATCAAATTGATTCGCACCAATGGATTGTGCAGCAAAAATGGATACTGTAATTCCAAGACTCACTGCTGGCATTTGTACATAACTTGCCACTTGGTTCACGACTCCATAGGCTGCGGTCGCATCAGAACCGAAGCGATTTACAAATGCAATGACTGCAATCTCAGATAACGAAACTAATATCATATTAATACTTGCTGGAATACCAAGACGTAGTAATAACTTTAATAATTCCCAATCCATCCGAAGATATTTTCGTACTGCCCCATCCAATTGCAATGGATGATTTTTCTTCTTTAAATAAATAAGCATTACAACAAACGTTATAATCGTTGATATAACAGAAGCATAAGCTGCTCCATAAACATCAAGTTCTGGCAATCCTAACCAACCAAAAATAAGAACAGGCAACAATATCATGTTCAATACTGTACTAACAATTAAAAAGTAAAATGGCGTTTTGGAATCTCCTGTACCTCGCATAAATGTTGTATATGCAAAATATAAGAATAAGACCGGCATTGAAATAAATAAGATACGTGCATAGTGAACACTCATATCAATAATGTTTTCTGGTGTACCCATAAAGCGCATAATGTCCATTGCGAATATACTTCCAACTATCGCTAAAATGACTCCAATAACAAATGTAAAGGTCAATGTTGTACCAACGATTGCTTTTAAACGCTCTTCATTACGAGCACCAAACGCTTGCCCAATCAAAATTGAACTACCAGAGCCAATTCCAATTACAAATGAAACAAGTAGAAAGAACAATGGAAAGAATGCAGAAATGGCAGCTAAATCATTCACACCGAGCCATCGTCCTACCACTACCATCCCAAACAATTGTCCAACTGATTGTAATACATTACTTAAAAGTAAAGGAACTAAGAACATGGACATTGATTTCCATATCGGTTTCTTTTCCTTCTCATGATTTTGTGATTCTACACCTTCTTGGGTGTTATCTGTAGGTGATTTCAAAATTCATTTCTCCTTTCTTTTGTCTTTTTCTTATAATTTAACCCAATATTTACTTCCATCAGCTGTTCGATCTAGAAAACCATATTCAATTAAATACCTTCTCAAGGTTACAAAATCCGGATACACACTTTCTAAAATTTGATTCACTTCTTTTTCTGTATACTTCTCACTACTATCAAACTTTTTCACTAAATGTCTCAATATGATAAGTTTACGCTTTTGTTTCTTCGGAAATTTAACAAGCGGCCCATTTAATCCTTCGGTAAAATGCAATTTCAACACTTCATCATTCTCTTCTTCCGTAATGTTATATCTGTCATCCACCATTGTAGCTGTGCGGTGAATCGGTAAAAATTTAGACTGCACTTTTGATTTTTCTTCCGACAATTCCATCAGCGTTAAAAACACCTTAGCCTGTTTCATCTTCTCCCGTAATGTAAATCGATGATTACGAATTGTCGATGTACTGCCTCCATCCATCTCTTTCACAATTTCTTTATCATTTAAACCCATATAAAAAAACTGCACCATTTTCTTTTGTAAATCTGTTAAACCTGTAAACTTCTTATCCAGACTTAATAAATATGCGAACATAGATGTATGTTCCTTTTCAATATGCAGCTGTGCAAATTTCTCTGCTTCATATAAAACATTATGATCTTGATAAATAACACCTTTTATAAAAGTTTCTCCGCAAGCTAAGCAAATGTATTCTTCTGTATCCTCTTCAAATACATATCCTTTTTTCAGTTCTTCAACGGAAGCATCCCAAAACTTCTCTGAAATATCACTCATACTAAACAATCCTCCAAAAAGTTTATTATTAACCTAAACAAATTACGATATCGTTTATCCACTTTATCATATTATCATAAACTTCACAAACATTTCAACATTACGTTTGCTTATTTTATAAACAAATTTAAAAACGTTTGTATACAATGTGAACTGAAAGGAATTTTATAGTTAATAAAAAAACAAAAATCCGTGAAAAGATTTTTGTTTTTTTACGCCCATTATATCGCCTTATTTACGCTTCATGTTCATTTCTATATCATGATCAAAAGCAACAGATTACTGTTTCACCACAACATCTATCAAGATCTTACTTACTTTTATGATTTCTTTTTTATTCGTTAGTTGGTTCCAATCCCCTCGAGATCTATTCGAATATTCACAACCATTCAAAGTGAAAAGCAGTTGAGTTTTTCTTCATCTCCCACTGAGTATTATCCCTCACCAATCCGACTTTTACGGACAGTTAATCCCCAACCTAACTTCTTTGCTTTCGCCGAATTTTGAGATGAAGGTTTTACTGCCCGCAAATAGCAGGATAAATGAAACTCCCTCTTATTTCTTATCTATCTGTTTCTCAAGATAACATTACTGCTTCCTCTCTATTCAATCCGCTCCATATAAGTGCAATCTATACCCCCACACAAAATATTTTTGTTTTTATAGACAAATTCAAAAATAGTTTATTATAATCCGAACAAAAGATAAATATGTTTACTTTTTAATCCGACGTTATTCATCTGAAAATATAATATACATCCACAAAAAATAGAGATTTTATTATGACAATCATCATATTTTGTACTTCGCACTGCTATAGGAATCATTACTGATAAAACTTGTATTCTCTTTGCTAAGGTATGTATCAAACTATATTTACTGGAGGGATAAAGATGAAAAAAGCGCTTTACATCAACATTGGTGGAGAAGGACATGTAAATCCAACACTTGGATTAGTAAATGATTTAGTAAAACGAGGAGAACATATCACCTATTATTCATCCAATCATTTTGAAGAAAAAATCAAAAAAGCCGGTGCCCAGTTCCGTCCCGTTGATCAAAAGGCACACAGAAAGCTTGCAGAAAGTATGGGTCTTATGGCTTCCCAGCCTCAAGAATATTTATTGCAATTTCTAAATGCAATGGAAATGATCACCGACTCCATCCTAGAAGAAATTTCCAACGAAACGTATGATTATATTATATACGATGCACAGTCTTTACCTGGAAAATGGATTGCCCACCAAAACAAATTATTATCTATTGCAACTTGGACCACTTTTGCATATTCACAAGACCCAAAAATAAATATGTCCCTGACAGGAATAGATGATATGGAACAAAAACAAGAGCGTTTGACCATGCTAAAAGCATTTTTACAATTAGAAGAAATCGCCAAACGCAAACAATATTTAGAAAACAAATACGAACTTCCATTATCTTACAACTTCTTACTTTGTCCTGGTTCAGGAGATTTAAATATCGTCTTCACTTCTTCCTATTTCCAAAGGAATAGCAGCGCTTTTAAGAATAACTATATTTTTGTCGGACCTTCCATTACTAAAAATGAAACTGCAAACGATTTTCCAATGAATCTATTAAAAGACACACATGTGATTTACATTTCTATGGGAACGATAATGAACAACCAGCCAGACTTCTATCAAAAGTGCTTTACCGCTTTAAAAGATTTAAAGGTTAAAGTGGTGCTTAGTATAGGCAAACAATTAAAAGCAGAGCAGCTAAAGAATATACCCGATAATTTTATTGTTCGTAACTATGTTCCTCAATTAGATGTACTTCGCCAAACTAATGTCTTTATTTGCCATTGTGGAATGAATAGCACCAGTGAATCACTTTATTTTGAAGTACCCTTAGTTATGCTTCCTATCATAAATGATCAACATACGATTGCTGAACGAGTGAAAGAACTTGGTGCAGGAGCTATGTTAAATATTCAACAACTATCGGCGGAGGATATCAAAGAAGCTGTTAGTGAAGTGTTAAGGAATCCTATTTATAAGAACAATACGAAAAAAATTAGTCAATCATTTCGTAACGCGGGCGGTTATTCTAGGGCTGCTAATAAGATTTTCAAATTTACTCGTTCATGAAAATCATTAAAGATCCATGATTTCACTAACATAGACCTTTTTTCATAGCCCATAAGCATTATCTTGTAGCTCCAATTACCGGATTTACTTTTAATCTAAACTCTTTTCCTTCTCTCAATAAATTTAAGTGTAACAAATCCTACGATGAAAGATAAAAAAACGAAGAATAATTGTATGTAGTCAACATCAAAGAAGTGATTAGCAGATACTGCTGGAGTTATTGTTGCAACGCTCGTCCAATCCCGTGAATCCTGCATGTAAAAGTATGTGAATATAGTTCTTGGTAACAATTGTAATACGATAAATGTAATCAGCACCGCTAGTGTAGAAATGGCGTATTTCATTCTCCTCACCTGCCTTTCATTTCAAATATTTTACCATGAAAAAAGAGCCAAGATTCTAAAATTAGAACCTGGCTCTCTCTCCATTATGAATTAAAATTATTCTTTCGGCGCAATCATTTTCTTCGGATCTACAATTTCATCAAACTGTTCTTCCGTTAATAATCCTGATTGTAATGCTGCTTCTTTTAACGTTAATCCCTCTTTATGAGCATGTTTAGCAATTTTCGCTGCATTTTCATAGCCAATATGTGGATTTAATGCTGTAACAAGCATTAAAGAACGATTTACATTTTGGTTAATCACTTCTTTATTTGCTTCGATACCAACCGCACATTTATCATTGAACGAAACTGTTGCATCAGCTAATAAACGAGCAGATTGTAAGAAGTTATATGCAATTACTGGCTTAAATACGTTTAACTCAAAGTTACCTTGGCTCGCCGCAAATCCAATTGTTGCGTCATTTCCCATAACTTGCGCTGCAACCATTGTTAATGCTTCACTTTGCGTTGGATTTACTTTACCTGGCATAATAGAGCTTCCTGGCTCATTCGCAGGAATAATAATTTCACCGAGACCACTACGTGGACCGCTCGCAAGCCAACGTACATCATTAGCAATCTTCATTAAATCAGCTGCTAATGCTTTTAATGCACCATGTGCAAACACAACTTCATCATGACTCGTTAATGCATGAAACTTATTCGGTGCAGACACGAATTGTTTTCCTGTAAACTGACTAATTTCCTCTGCGACCATCTCACCAAATTTAGGATGAGCATTAATTCCTGTTCCAACTGCAGTACCACCAATCGCAAGTTCTTTCATATATGTATTGCTATCCGCAATCATACGCTCTGTTTTTTCAAGCATACGATGCCAACCGCTAATTTCCTGTCCTAGCGTTAAAGGCGTTGCATCTTGCAGATGCGTACGACCAATTTTAATAATATTTTGAAACTCATTTGCTTTTTTCTCTAATGTTACTTTTAATTTTGTAATTGCCGGTAACACTTGGTTTTCCACCGCAATCACACATGCAACGTGAAGTGCTGTCGGGAATGTATCATTTGAACTTTGAGACATGTTTACATCATCATTTGGATGAATATGTACATCAAGCCCTTTTCCCTTTAAAATTTGATTCCCCCGGTTTGCGATTACCTCATTCACATTCATATTTGATTGTGTACCGCTACCTGTTTGCCATACAACAAGCGGGAAATGTTCATTCCATTTTCCTGCTAGGATTTCATCCGCTGCTTCTACAATCGCCTGCGCTTTTTCTTCTGATAACTTCCCTAGTTTCTGGTTACTAATCGCAGCACTTTTCTTTAAAATTGCAAATGCTTGTACAATTTCAATCGGCATATGCTCCGTTCCAATCGGAAAGTTTTCTTTACTGCGTTGTGTTTGCGCTGCCCATAATTTATCAGCTGGAACTTTCATTTCTCCTAATGTATCTCTTTCAATTCTGTACTCCATGTTTTCATCCCCTTGAAAATATAATAGCTACGCTTTTATTGTAACAGACTTCCCTTCAAATGATAAGGATTCTCACTCCTATTTATTCAGAATTCTATATTTAAAAAATTATGTTTCAGATGAATCGGGAGATAAAAACCAACCAGAAACGCCAATCGCAATTAATACGATATAAAAAATAGCTTTCCACGTAACCGATTGGGGAAAATCCTTATTAATTATTCCAACCATAGGATGTGCTAGCGTTGAAATAATAAGTTTCACACCGACCCACCCAACAATCATAAAAGCTGCCGTTTCAAGACCTGGTCTTTCACGCAATATCTTCACGAAATAAGTAGCTGCAAATCGCATAATAATTAAACCAATCATTCCACCAGTTAAAATAACGAAAAATCTCCCTGCGTCAAGGCCACCTATCATTCCTTTATTCAAGGGTGTAATTGTCAGTGTAAGGGCCACTGCTGCTAAAATCGAATCAATCGCAAATGCAGTATCTGTAACCTCTACTTTCAGAACTGTTAGCCAAAAACCACTTTTCTTTTTTGGAGTATTTTCTTCAATCTTTTTTTCGTGCTCTCCGTACTTTTCTCTTTGCCACTTCTTTTTTCGATATACTTTAACCAAACTTCTAGCAGAGAGAAACAATAAATAAATTGCACCAATCGCTTGCATCTGCCATACATTCACAAGAAATGAAATTAAAAATAATGACCCAAATCGAAATATGAATGCTCCGAATAATCCATAAAATAAAGCCTTTTTTCTATCATCTTCAGGTAAATGTTTAACCATAATAGCAAGTACAAGAGCATTATCTGCAGATAAAACTCCTTCTAATGCAATAAGAATTAATATAACTCCCCCATACTCCAGCAGTAATGATTCAGTCATATTTCTCCTCCTGTTTTTGATACTATATATTTTGCTTTTTGATAAGGGAAATATACTAATCTCATTAGAAACTGAACAACCCGTAAGTTCTAATCGAACTTACGGGTTAACTTCGTACTATACGATGAAGAATTGTCATCTTCTATAGAAATTAAAAAACTCTAATACACCAATGGAAGAGATGATTTTATATTATGACACTTGCTTCCCTTTTTCAGCATCATCAACATACCAAATGAATTTCCCTGTATATCCGTATATAACTGCCAATGCTAATGATACAAAGCTCATCCACATGAATGGAATGTATGATAATGTTGCGACCCCTAATATACCAGCCATGTAAATCCCATTATCAGACCATGGAACCATACCTGAAGTTAGCGTTCCGCCCACTTCTGAGTTACGAGCCAATATACGACGATCGAGCTTTAATTTATCATAGCTGTCTTGCATAATTTTTGGAGTTAAAATAAGTGATACGTACATTGCGCAGCCGAATACGTTTGCCAAGAAAGCGACGATTAATGTGGACAGTGTTACATTTCCTGCAGAGTTTAGTTTCTTCTCAAATTTTGATACGATTACTTTTAAAACACCGAGTTTTTCAAGTAACCCTCCGAAACCTAATCCAAAAATAATAACTGCTACTGAACCAAGCATACCATTGATTCCACCGCGATTTAGCAACTTATCAATGAAGTCCACACCTGATTCAATAGAAAAACCGTTATATGCTGTTCCAATTGCCTCTCCAAAGTGCATACCTTGGAACAGAGTTGCCCAAACTGCACCGAGAAGCGCTCCCATTGCAATTGTTGGCATTGATGGTTTTTTCATTGCTAATAGTGCGATGACAATAACCGCTGGTACAAGCATCCATATTTTAATATCAAATTGCTTTAATAAAGCTTCTTTTAAAAATTCCACTTTGTTTAAATCAACATTATCTCCACCATACATCCATCCGGCAACTGTAAACATAATACCGGTAATAATATATGCTGGTACATCTAATACAAGCATAGCTCGAACATGTGCAATAACATCTACTTTTGCCATTGAAGCAGCAAGTACCGTACTATCAGAAAGCGGAGATAACTTGTCTCCAAAGTATGCCCCTGAAAGTACTGCTCCAGCAACTAGTGGAAGCGGTAAACCAAGACCTTCACCGATTGCCATCATGGCAATACCAGCCGTACCAACTGTTCCCCATGATGTACCTGTTGCAATGGAAGTAATTGAGCAAATAATTAAGGTTGCTAATAAAAATACACTCGGATGAATAAATTCTAATCCGTAGTAGATCAATGTCGGTACAACACCGCCAGCAATCCATGTCCCAATTAATGCTCCTACAGCAACTAAGATGAGAACAGCTTCTAATCCGTTGGAAATTCCTTTTGTAATTGCATCTTGCAATTCTTGATAACGAAACCCTAACCTTAGTCCAAGCGCAATTACTAAAAACCATGAAATAAATAGCGCTAGTTGAATCGGCAAATTAAAGATCGTTTGAAAGGAAAAGACAACAGCAAGAAATAGTAATAAAAGAATAATGATTTCTGGAATTGATGGTAATCTTACACTTTTCATTTGCTTCTCTCCTTACAAGTCGATAACATGATGTATGTCGCCTAATATGTACTTTTGTATATAATGCACAAAGACAAACTATAATTTTCATATTATTCCGATTTGTTTTTTTAGTATAATAAATATACACCTTTTCTATTGTAAAAGTAGAGCGGACATTTCGCAATGAAAATTATAAAAAATATTGTATTTTTATTTATCATTTTAACCGAGAAGACCCCCCTCCTCTAAACAAAGTGAAGGTGGGGGTAGTTCAATACTTACCAAAAAGCCTTATTAAAAAGAAAGTCTAAAAAATAGATTTTAAAATAGAAATCATATGTACAATAATTATTCCATTTTCTAACATTGTTATTTTAGAATTATGCACATCGAAAAATAATATATATGAATAAACAGAAATATCTGCGCTATATTATTTGCCATTCTTAAAAATTCATCCGCAATCAAAATACCCACTAAAATCTAATTTGCTCAGCAGGTTTAACATGAGCGAACCATTGTCCAATTACTTGGTTATGATGATCGATAATTTGGGATGCAGATAAGATTGTGGAGTCGTATGTACTATGTCCATCTTCTACAAGAGTAAGATCATATCCAAGACTATAAGCACGTCTACATGTTGCATCCACACAAATCTCAGATTGAATTCCTGTCACTACAATTTGTGTTATATTTCTTTCGTCTAGCTCCTGTTGCAGATTCGTTCTATGAAATGAATCTGGGTGATTTTTCTTAAGAACAATATCCTCTGCTAATGGAGCTATAGATTTATGAATCCCCCAACCTAAAGTCTTTGGTTCAAGTGGTGAACCAACTTTCCCATTATACTTCATATAAAAAACAGGTGCTTGAGCAGATCGAGCTTTTGAAATTAACAACTGAATATTTTCTAACAATTCCTTTCCTTTATATAAAGGTTGCTTCTCTTGAAAAGAACCTGTTTGTACATCAATAATGAGTAATGCTACACAATTTCTTATCATAAAAATACATCCCTCCGAAAGTTTTCCTTCCCAATACAATTACAAAACATATTCACTTATACATTCATATTTTTAATCTATCCAAAATACGCTATCCAATTACGTATAATTGTTTAATAAAATAAAGGTGTAGAGTTTGCTGTAATTTATAAAGTGACAATTCTCTTCATCCCCACTAATTATGAGTTAAAGTAATTGAGGTTTCGGAAAAATAATATCCTGAAGACCAATCCATAAAAAAGCTTTCTTTACCCTAATGAGTAAAGAAAGCTTTTTTATTTAATGTACCAGATCTTTTCTTTTAAAATCATACAGGCTTAATACTCTTTATATATGTTTTGTAATTCTTTTTTTCGATTACTAACTTTCACAAACTTATCCATATGTCGCTTTAGAAAGAAGATACAGTGGGTATGCCTTCACCCCTCATTCCTTAGCAATGCTAATTGCTCTTTCAAATTATCATTGCGGCAAAGCATCATACACATATGGATCCTTCGGCTTTTCCACCTTTTCTACTTTACTTACTTTTACAAGTGGAAACAACGTCCCTTTATATGTCGTTTCATCTAATGTCCCTGTGACTTTCACCCACGTCTCTTCTGACAGAGTGTTTATTTCGTCTCCAGAAACAATCATTCCCCACACAGAAGCATCTGCAATACAACATGTAATGCCGTACCGAGCAACCACTGTTTTATCTCCTTTCACTTCTTTATCATTATATATAAAACCAGTAAATGTAATTTGTTTCCCCTTAAATCCAAGAACATCCTGACCAATTACATCCATCGTTTGAATGTAATTTTTATCATCAACTTGTATTGTTTTTTGTTTCAGCACATTTCTTGCTAATTCTTCTGATGACTGCCCTGATGCAGGAAGATTTTGAATCGGCTCCTCTTCTTTATCAACTAATAACTCTCTCCAATCAGAACTAACCTGTTTCGTTTGTGGCACTTTCTTCTCTACACTCTTTGCCTGTGCATTCTGATTCATTCCTCGCTTTGATGCGAGACTACCATCAATCGTTACATTCGAGAATAAAAATGCACTAACAATAGGAACAAGAAACAAGGCGTATAACAGAAAAACACCCATTTTTGATTTCGGCACTGTTTGAGGTTCACAACAACCACAAGCATTTTGTTTCTCTTCACCATTTTTCCATACTTGTACACATCCAAGAAGAAGTGAAACTGCAAAGGTCGCATATGTGAACTTTATCATTTTCGGTGCAATGAAATGGTCAATATTCCCTGTTACAAGAAGTTTAAATAACAGCATTGCAAAACCAATTAAAATGATACCGCGAATATAACTATGGAATCTTCTTTGTTCTTGATTACGCATTTCCCCCCCTCCTTAATCACATTATCAGCTGAACAACAATATACACAGCCACAATTACAATCCCAATAAACGCGAATACAAATTTCTTTTGGAAATAAGCAAATAACATAAATGTATTTTTAAAATCAAGCATTGGACCAAATACAAGAAATGAAAGAAGAGCTTTAGTAGAAAATATATGACCAAAAGATGCTGCGATAAAAGCATCAGCTGCTGAACAAAGGGATAATACATACCCAAATCCCATCATCACAAATGGTGAAATTACTTCACTATGTGCTACTGCATCAAGAGCATTTCGATCTAAAAACGTTTGAAATAAACTTGCCAAGCACGCACCAATTAATAAATATTTCCCTGTATCAAAAAACTCATCAACTGTATGATTTACAACATCTTTCCAACTCTTTTTTTGTTTTTCATGTATTGGAACTATTACATCCTTTAATACATTTTTCCCATGGTAACAGTAGTACACAACTAATCCAATAAGAAGTGCAACTAGAAAAGTTATACCAAAGCGAGCATATATAATCGACGGATTTGTTTGAAACGCATAAAAAGTTGATAAAAAAACAATTGGATTCATAATGGGAGCACTCACCAAAATAACAATACCAACATGAAGTGGTAACCCCTTTTGAATGAGCCTTCTTACAATAGGAATGATGACACATTCACACATTGGAAATATAACGCCTACAAATGCCGCTGGTAGCATCATAGCGATAGGTGACTTTGGTAGTACCTTTTGAATCATATCTTCCGTCACAAATACTTGAATAATGGAAGAAACAATAACCCCTAATAAAATAAACGGGACTGCTTCAAAGAAAATACTTAAAAAAATTGCATTTACGTTTAACCATTCTTTTGGAATACTCTTGTGCAAGTTTGATAGACTTGTAAAATCTACAAAAAATAACAAAAAAAGAAAGATAACAATGAGGATCTTACCAATTAACTCCTTTGATATTCTATTAAAAACCAACTTCCTCGCCTCCGTTTTATTCATATTTAAACGTATGCTTGTCCTCTTCTTCTATGACAAATCCCAAACATTTTTCATACTTCACTTCTATTCATAAATCGTAATCATTATGATTTATTGTTGCATTTCTCTTTAAAATTATTTATCATAAAACGCAATGATTACGATTTAACAGGAGGAATATACAATGAAAAAAATACCCATTACCGTTTTAAGTGGTTTTTTAGGTTCTGGAAAAACAACATTATTGAATCATATTTTGACAAATAGAGCGGGCTTAAAAGTAGCTGTCATTGTAAATGATATGAGCGAAGTAAATATTGACGCTGCTCTTGTGAAACAAGGAGGTTTTTCTCGTACAGAAGAAAAATTAGTAGAAATTCAAAACGGCTGTATATGTTGTACACTTCGAGAAGACTTAATTATTGAAGTAAATCGCCTTGTAGAGACAGGAGATATTGACTACATTGTTATTGAATCTTCCGGCATTAGTGAACCAATTCCTGTTGCACAAACATTTACGTATATAGATGAGACACTTGAAATTGATTTAACGAACAAATGTCGTCTCGATACAATGGTTACCGTAGTCGATGCAAACCGATTTTGGGATGATTTTGCAGCTGGTGAAAGTTTACTAGATCGAAAGCAAGCAATTGATGAAACAGATACTCGAGAAGTTATCGATCTACTAATTGATCAGATTGAATTTGCAAATGTGATTCTTTTGAACAAAGTGGATTTACTAGAAAAAGAAGATAGTATGGAACTCTATCGCCTCTTACAAAAATTAAATCCTGGAGCAAAAATCATTGAATCTTCATTTAGCGTGGTTCCACTAGATGAAATTTTAAATACAAATTTATTTAACTATGATGAAGCAAGTCAAGCAGCTGGTTGGATTCAGGAGTTAAATAGCGAACACCATACACCAGAAACAGAAGAATACGGCATTAGTTCCTTTGTTTATCGCCGCAAACGTCCATTTCATCCTGTTCGACTTATGAATTGGTTACAAAAATGGCCATTAGATATTGTAAGAGCGAAAGGTTTTTTCTGGCTTGCATCTCGTAATCACATGATGGGGCTTCTCTCTCAAGCTGGCTCTTCCATTACCATTCAAAGAGCTGGTGAATGGGTTGTAACATTACCTGCAGCTGAGCAACAGCAAATACTTAGGGAAGAACCAGAAATCTTAAAAAATTGGGATGATCAATATGGGGATCGAATAACAGAACTAGTCTTTATTGGAGTTGAAATGAATCAATATGAAATTGAACGCTCTTTGGATACATGCTTATTAACCGGGGAAGAAATGAATCAAGAGTGGGATGATTTTGTTGATCCAATTCCCCCTTTTACCGTTGTCTCATAATACAAAATTCATAAGATTACTAACTATAAAGTGATTTCAAAAACAAGATGGCTTCCTCAAAAGGTTACCATCTTGCTTTCGTTTATCATTCAGATTTGTGAGGCTTATTTATTACATTAGCCCATATAACAAGTACAATTGTACTTATAACAACAAAAATCCCATACCCAACCCCT
This sequence comes from Bacillus sp. 95MFCvi2.1, assembly GCF_000374965.1. Lineage (NCBI taxonomy): Bacteria > Bacillati > Bacillota > Bacilli > Caryophanales > Bacillaceae > Bacillus > Bacillus sp. 95MFCvi2.1. The sequence goes on from NZ_KB895704.1 coordinate 48,494, forward strand.
GCAGCATCACCAATTGATTCTAGTCCAAATGGTAACAGAGCGGTAGTAATTCCTATTACGTAAGAAAAAATCCCAGATATTTTTGCAAGTTTCTCTTTATCCCCCACGAAAGTCTCTTCTTGGTATCCTGCAATGAGAAATAATCGCTTTTTTATATGAATTTGGTATCCCATAATAATGATTAACATGCCTACAAGAAAGCTGATTATAAATCCACCGATCATCAAATCCCTCCTTTACAATATTTTACCATAATTATAACTATTACATGTCTATCTTTAATGTTAAAAAATTCTGTTTATTTTTAATATTACTCGTGATATATTACATATTGTATTCAATATTTCAATTAGATTTTCTTTCTGAAAGGAGGACCCAGCTATGGATTCAGGAAGATTGAAAGGCATTATTATGGTCATTACAGGTGCTAGTTTATGGGGATTATCCGGGACCGCTGCACAACAACTGTTTCAACAAGAAAATGTTTCTACAGAATGGTTAGTTACAATTCGATTACTTATATCCGGAATTATTTTGCTCTTATTCTCCTCATTTGGCAGTAAAAAATCAGAAGTACTTGGCATTTGGAAGCAAAAAGCTGAGGCAAACAAAATAATTCTGTTTGGATTGTTAGGTATGCTTGCTGTACAATATACCTATTTTGCTTCTATTCAGGAAGGAAATGCTGCAGTCGCAACATTGTTACAATATTTAGCACCAATATTTATAACTGTTTACCTTATCTTTAAATGGAATATTCGTCCTACTAAAATCGATTTTATTTCTATCGTACTATCTTTAATCGGGACCTTTTTCTTGCTAACGAATGGATCCATTGATAATTTAGCTGTTTCAACACCAGCTATCGTTTGGGGCATTTTATCCGGTTTATCACTAGCATTCTATAGCCTTTATTCAAAGGAATTATTAGAGAAATGGTCTTCATCTGTCATTGTTGGATGGGGGATGATTATTGGAGGAGTTGGTGTAACCGTCTTACATTTTCTCTCCACGAACGAGTTTATCTTATTATCTGGCATGAAATATTTTCAGCCTAACAATCTTTTTCTCATTACATTCGTTGTTATTTTCGGCACACTCATCGCATTTTATTTATATTTAGACAGCATACGATATCTTACACCGAAAGAAACTACATTATTTGGTTGTACAGAACCACTTGCAGCTATCATTTCTTCTATTCTCATTTTGCATGTTCCGTTTCAATCGTTCCAATTTTTAGGCGCTCTTTGTATTATTGTAATGGTACTTGTACTAAGCCAAAAGCCAGATGAAGGAAAACCGAAACTACGACTTGCCGTTACGAAAAAACAAAACATAAAATGAAAGGAACTGTTCGATCATGCCTATTCCTCAAAACTATCGAAAGCAAGAAAGAGTATCTGCTAAATCCCTCGTTTTAAACCAACTACAAGATTGGATTATTGAAGGTGTTTTACAACCTGATGAAAAGATTAATGATGGAGAGCTAGCTGAAGCTTTAGGTGTGAGCAGAACACCGGTTAGAGAAGCACTGCAAGTGTTAGAACTTTCAGGACTGGTCGAGATGGTTCCAGGACAAAAAACAAAAATCACCCCTATAAAATTAGAAGATGTATCTGTCATTTATGAAACGATCGCTGGCCTTCATACCATTATTGGAAAACAAGCAATTCATCAAATAAACGACACCGACCTGATAAGACTTTCTGAAATAAACGAGGCATTTCAAAATGCTATAGATGAAAAAAATTCAAAACAAGCATTAAACTTAGATATACAATTTCATAATACAATCGTATCAATCGCTAAAAATACATATATCGAGCCTTTCTTAGCAAACATACAACTTCATGTGTTACGTCTTGAATACCTTTTTTTCCAAAACTTCATTCCTGCACGTAAATCGATTGAAGAGCACAATTTAATAATTGAGGCATTAAAAAACCAGGATGCAGCACAAATAGAACAAATCATGTCTCAAAACTGGTTACGACCAATGAAAGAAATCCAAAAAATAATCTCTATGAAATAATGAAAAGAGCCGTTTACGTGTTCTCTCAACACAAACGGCTCTTCCTTTACAATTCTATATAACTATGCGCGAATCTCGGCATATTTCTCAATGTCCCTATACTCTTTTTCTAGTTCCTCTAAAGAAAGCTCGTATAATTGTCGATCGAGAATTTTAAACACACCCGCCCCAATTAACTGATCAATTAACTGCCTCTTACGATTTTCAACAGCAAAACGGAGTTGACTACTCATCTTTTAAAAACTCCTTTCCACAATCATTGAAAATGATAATCTCTATCAATTACCACTTTGATTATAAAAGATGATATTTTAGAAGTAAAGTAATATCATGAAATATTTACCTTACAAACTGTTTGTGGCCACATTATATATATGTATGTTTCCTAAGATGGTTTATGACACTTTTTATCATCTTTTTTCTTTCATACTTTGCAAAGTGGTTCTTTATGGATAGAGTCCCTCTCTATTTCTATTTGAATCGTAACATGCTCTACATGAAAACTGTCCTTCAATAAACGTATTGCTTCTGCTAATACACTTTGTGCTTCCTCACCTTTTTCTATAACAAGATGACACGTTAAAACTTGAAAATCTGATGTAACCGACCATATGTGTAAATCGTGCACTTCTTTTACAATTGCAATGTTTAATAATGTATCTTTCACTTCTTCCACATCAATATATGAACGGTATCATGTGTTACACGCCAGCCACTTATAATGACTAAGATGGAAACGAGGATACTGGCAATTGGATCGGCAACTGTCTAGCCAAAAAATTTAATAAGTATCGCTGCAATAATTGCTCCCACTGATCCTAATAAATCACCTAAGACATGCAAAAAAGCACTTCGTACATTTAAATTTCCTTTCACATCTCCGCCTCGCATTAAAATCCATGCTGACGTAATATTAATGAACAAACCGAAAACAGCAATCATTAACATGCCATTGCTTGCAATCTCTACTGGTTCATGAAAACGGCGAATTGCTTCGATAAAAATGTATATCGAGATAGCAATAAGAACGCCACCATTGCACAATGTGGCTAATATTTCAATTCGCTTATATCCATATATTTTGTCTAAAGTCGCCTTTTTTTCTCCAATTTTAAAGGCAAGTAAACTTAAAGCAAGAGAGACTGCATCACTTAGCATATGCCCAGCATCTGATAAAAGTGCTAAACTATTCGTTACAAATCCACTAATAACCTCAGCAATCATAAAACTTGTCGTTAATATGAATACAACCATTAACGCTTTTTTATTTTGTGAATGACCATGATTATGTGAATGTCCCCTATAAATACCCCTTCAATAATAATTCCAGCATTCTATTATGCAACAAATATTACTAATTTATCATGATTTATCCATTTCAATTCATACACCACGAGTCACTCCTTTACTTAATTTCTTCGTGATTGTTAACACCAGTTCCTTGTTTCCCCGCAAAAAATATAACTATTTATTGTTTATAGTGGTTTCATGAAAAAGGACTGCCTTGTGTAAACAAGACAGTCCTTACACCTATTACTTCTTCAAATCAATCACAATATCATCTAAAACAATATCTTTACTTTTTGCTTCTTTTTTAGGTACTTCAATCTTCTTCTCTTTTCTACCACTCATTTCTACCCCGCCATGGTTTTCAGGAGTATGAACTCGCAAATTAATCCGGGGAGTAATAATTAGTTTCGTTGCATTTTCATTGAGCTTTTGAAATGTATCACTCCAATGAATATTATAGGAATCCTTACCTGATCCACCATTTCCTTCTCCAGAATAATGATTACCTAAATCATCTTTAACTTCCAACTCAACATCTACAGCATCCCATTCCTTCCTTGTATTTTTAGAAACTTCTTGATTGTAATAAAGAATAAACGTTATCGGTGACACTGCCACCTTTTCCATATTTACTTTTACGCCTTCTTTTTCGGAACTTCCACTAATTATTTTTTCTTTACTATCCATTGCCTTTACAGTAAGAGCAAAATTCCAATTCCCTTTTATTTCTTTCTTTTTATCCGGTATTTCTATTTTGTCTATATTCCATCTAAGGTTTATTTTGTCTTTTTTATTACTGCTATGATGTGTCGTTGTCGCCATACCTACATACTTTTTATCTGCAACTTTAGAAATTTGAGAACTTCCTGTTCCTCCATCAGACCCCATTATATCTAACCCACCTAATATAATTGGGTCATCTCCTAAATCTTGCTCACTTTCCATTGAATATGTTATTGATACAGTTCGTCCATCAGAAATCACATCATTGATTGTTATTTTAATCCCATTACTTTCCCTCACCATATTTAACTCAGTAGAAAATTCTTTATAATTTTCATAAAGTCCCGTTCTACCATTATCTAAAAACCGAAAAATATTACCTACAATCGGAAGCCCTCCTGCATAAGTAGGAAATCCAATTCCAAGTGTTGCAACTGACAACCCTACTAAAATAGATGCAACAGCGACACCCTTTTTCCAGTTCTTCGTTTTTTTCTTTATATATATAGCCTGTTTTAAGTTACGTTTCACTTTTTCCTTTTCAAATTCATAAGCCTTCATTTCCTCTAATTCTTTTTCATCTATATCAATGTCATTTAACAGCTCGTAAATGTCTTTCATATTACACTACCTCCTAAACTAAGATTCGTGGCATTTTTTTGTAATTTCTTTTTCCCTCGATAAATCCGATTATCTATCGCCGCTCGCGTTAAACCGAGCTTTTCTCCTATTTCCTCCGTCTTTAACCCTAGAAGAAATTTCATGATAAAAATCTTTTGATCTATAGGCTCTAATTGATTAATTAACTTTATCAGTTCATCCCTATCTTCCATTATAATCAGTTCATCTTCTATCGATTTTCCTGTATTTACATCAAAATCATCTGAGGTAACCTCAACTTCCTTAATGGATTTTCTGTAGTAATCAATTGCTTTAAACTTAGCAACCGCCGCAATCCATTTCTTAAAATCTTCCGGCTCTCCATGAAACTTGTTTGCATTATTCCAAACTGAAAGAAAAATATCATTGATACATTCGCCTATAAGTCCATCATTTTTAAGCGGAATAAGAACCTTATGTACGATTGCTTTTATTAGTGACAAATAAGTATCGACAATAAACTCTAACGCATCTTCTTTTTGTCGCTGCAGCCTTTTTATAAAATTTTTCTCATTTGATTTCATTTCGCAATTCCCCTTATTTTTTTGTAAAAGCTTTTACACCTTATATAACGTACAGGAAAATTTTTTCTCTCATATTTATAATCATTTTTTCGTTTTCACAGAGTAAATGTGTTTCCATATATACAATAAACCTTCGATACACTAGAAATATACTGAAGGTTTGTTTGCATTGGATTATTTAAATTTTACGTTTATTCAAGAAATAGAAAATGAGCTTAGAATGGATTTATCCTAAGCTCACTTTATGAAAAATATTAATCCGCATATTCTCTATTTTCTGTATCAATTGACCACCCAATGATAGTCGCACAATCTCTTCCCTTCCATTCAAGCACATTCGCTAATGCAGGTTCAATCTGAAGAGAATCTCCTTTATGCAGTACTTCAAGTAAAGATTGATCATCATCAAACGTTTGCTTATCACACTCTAGCACACCGTCTGTCGCCAAAACAATATGATTCATTCCCTTCTCTAATCCACGAACCCCAGAAGTGAAGCAGGGCGAATTAGCAGCAAAAACATTTTTCCTTCCAATATATTCATAAAATTTACGTTTATTTAATCTCCCTTTTCCATTCTGTAATTGTTCCGAATGAAATAAATAAGCAAAGCACTCTCCTACTGATAACCAATATAAAAATTCACCTTTTCGTAAACAAATTAAGCACGCAAGTTCTTCATTCTCTTGTTCACATTTCTCAATAAATAACTCATCTGTAAATAACGCTAATAAATACATATGTGTATGATGAAACGCAAGATGAACTGGATATGAGAATAATTCTTGTAATTTTTCTTTTCTTTCAGAAATTGCTTCTATTATATAATGTATATTTTTCGTTTTATGATGAGCATCAAAGATCATAACAAATTCAAATTCTAATTGCGGATCCCACCAAGCTAGTACTGCATCTCCTCTTTCATACGCATCACTCTCTTGATTCCCGCCATATACACCAACTGAAAGAGGACCACATTTTTCAACATGTATTTGGTCTAAATACATCTTTTCATGACTAATCCATTTAAATGTATTCACTTCTATCATCCTCTCTCTTGCTATTTGTATGCCTTTACATTAAGAGTACCGTATATTTCAAGAAAAATAAACTTTTTCAATAATTTTTATGCAAATAAAGGAATTTACTTCTCGCGAAACGAATATATCGTATTATAAGATATAAATAAAAAACGGAGGAATATTATCATTATGAAGAACATCAATCAAAATTGGGAAACCATTTATTATCATTTACGGTATGAATATGAAGATAATCTTTCTCACCAAGCCATTCGGATTCTTCAAATCATTTCCCGAGAAACGGAGACTACAATTGGTAAAGTTGCATCTGAATTAGGCTTATCTCATAATACAGCATCAGAGCATGTGAAACGCCTTATTCAAAAAAGATTCGTTATAAAGGAGCGAAATAAACAAGATGAACGAGTCGTTAATCTAACATTGACTACAGAAGGTAAGGAAGCGTTAACGAAACATACATTATTAGATGAAGAAAAATTAAAAGTATTAGAATCTCAATTTTCAAAAGAAGAACAGCAATTAATCGAAAAGGCTTTTTCATTACTAGCAAAGGAGTCAAAATATGCATTTCCTCGTTAAAGTAATCGTTTCCGCCCTCATCATCGGTGGTGTAGCTGAGTTTGCCAAACATTATAGTACAATTGGTGGTTTTATCGCTGCCCTTCCACTTATCAGTTTGCTTAGCTTGTTTTGGCTTTCATTTGAAGGTGGGAGCAAACAAGATTTAAGTCAATTTACTTTAGGAGTATTATACGGCTTTCCTGCATCAGCACTTCTATTATTTGTTGTTTATATTGGATTAAAAAATTCTTTCTCACTCAGTACCTCTGTACTATTCGGTGTAGGCATTTGGTGTATCGTATTTGCTTTTCAAAAAACATTTCAATCTTAGTGGAGGCTATTACCATGAATCGTTTTGTAAAAGTACGTGGAAAGAAAATAGAAGTTTGCACAATGGGAAATGGCTCTCAGACCGTTGTAATTCAAACAGGGATGGGATGTTCCTTTTATGATTGGTTCCAAATTGCAGAGAAACTTTCTTCAAATTATACCGTAGTTCTATTTCACCGCCCTGGTTATGGGAAAAGTGAACTTGGTAACGAACCACGTACAACACTACAAGCAACAAAAGAATTACAGGAACTATTACATATGTTAGCTATTCGACAACCCATAATTTTAGTTGGTCATTCTTATGGAGGGTTATGTGCGCAACATTTTGCTATGGTACACCCCCATCAGTTAAAAGCTTTGATTCTTGTTGATTCTACTTCTGTAAACTTACATCGATTAGATGAACTGGATTTACCTACCTCTGATCAAACCGATTCGGATGATATATGGCTACAAAAATATAGGGATTATTCCAATATGAATGCCGAAGCACTTCGTGCAGAACTAGACTCTACATTAAATCAATACAGTCACTTGTCACCATATAAACAAAAACAATACGTGAAATTCCTTACATCACCTTTCTTATATAAGGCTACTACTTCTGAACTTTCAGAGTGGAAATCTTGTGCACATAGAATAAAACAACTTAGAGTCACATTAAAAATACCATTAATCGTCATTGGAAGAGATCCCAATCATTCTATCGGACAAATGATTCAAGAAGGAATGCCTAATGAAGAAGCTAAAAAGCTTGAAAAAACATGGCAAGAACTTATTCAAGAACAACGTATGCTCTCCCAAAACAGCCGATATATTCTCGCTCAAAATGCTAGTCATGGAATCGAAAGTGATCGCCCTGATATCATAATTCAGGCAATCCATTCCTTCGAAGTAAGTGACGTACATGACCCTGAAAACAATGAGCATTCTAGAATTAAATAAACATGCAAAAAAGAAAGCAGCCTTCACTGCTTTCTTGTCTTTTCATCTATTCATAACCTTCCTCGTCTTCATCACCATCATAATACGAGTTTCCATTATTCACATATATAGGTCCATTCGCAACATCAATACGAAGTACCCATGCCCAAGGTACAGCTAAGCGTTTATGTAATGCCCGCCAAAACCCTATTGACTTTCTTTCATACTCCTGGAACTCCTGAAGTATATCCTTGTAGGAGGAACCGTCTAGCTGAATATTTGCTTCTAGTAAACGAGAATAGGCATAGTGCTGTAATTCGAGTTCGGCAGCAACTTCCATCTCTTCTGGTGTTGCCATACCAATAATTGTTCCATCAGGTGGCACAATTTCATATACGTTATGAACTTCAATGAGCCCTTCTGGTGGATGATCTACTAACCCCTTCTCTTTCTCAAACATGTAAACAGCCTCCTTTATCATGCATTTTTTTTATGTTACAAAAGCATACTTCTCTAACAAACCCGTTCTTTCCTGCTTTCTCGATAAAATTTTACAAATTATTCACATGATGACCTGTTTCTATATTTCAGTTTACTTTCTACTCTTGCAGTAGAAAGTAAACTCTCCTCATTAAAAGTCAATTTATATACATCTGGCATGTCGAGTGTTTTCCAAAAATGATAATCATATGTAGAATCAAAATAATTCATTATTAATACCATAATATTTCCATGGGTACCAACTACAATATTTTTCCCTTTATATTGTTTTAATATATTTTGAATACATGTAACACCACGCTTTTGTGCAATATCATTTGATTCCCCGCCTTTAAACGAGAAGATGGGATTCTCCCACACCTTCATAATTGCTTCCTCAAAATCTTCTACCGGTTCTTTACTTAGTAGTCTCTCACGCAATTCTTCTTCAATTTGTATTGGCAATTGGAATTGGTTTGCAACCCCTTGAACCGTTTGAATCGCTCTTTTGTATGGACTAGAAATTACAACATCAATTTTCTCTTCTTTTAATAACTCTGCCACACTTTGCGCATCATTCCGTCCTTTTTCGGATAATGGACGTTCTCTTTCTTCCGGTGTATATATAGAATGGGCGTGACGGACAAAATATATATGAGTCATGAAAATCCTCCTTTTATTTTCTCTTCTATCCCATTGATTCTATTAGATATAGACCAATTCCTTTCAATATTTTTTGCTGTATAACAAACAAAAGGCACTTCATGAAAAAAGCACCTTTTGTTTACATAATAAAATTATATTGTTATAACTTTTTTTCTAAATTCCTCACTCATTACTACAGATCGAATAAAATAATCTAAGTTATTCTTAAGTTTTTGTAATTCCATAGAATCTAAATCATTAGACATAAAGACTATTTCAACCTTGTTTCCTTCTTTATCTGTACCATAAAAACTATTTGTCAATACAAATGGAGTTGAACCTCCTTTTTTACCAGCATGTTCATATATACTATCTCCAACAGTCCCATTAAAAATCTTCTCAATCTCATCTTGCATTGGCTTTGGAAAAGCAGTTCTATTATTGATTTTCCCTATTAGACTCATGTAGTCTTTTGCAGTTGCCCTTACTAGCCTATCAGACCAAATACGTTGAAATTCCATGTCAACTTTTAATGGTATATTGTGTTTTTTCCATTCCACTTCATCTTTCATCCATTCATGTATTTTCAAAGCATGCTTTCTATATTCATCCATAGACATTTTACGTAACACTTCTAATGATTGATCTTTAGGTACATTCAGTTCTTTTTCTACATACCCTCTCATATATAAGGGGGATGTATATGGATAGAATGCATCATGGCTATTTAGCTCTAATTCTTTTAAGCTATTATTTATTCTTTCGAGTCCTAATTTTTCTAATAAATAGGTTGTATTTGCATTAGAACTAAAGTGAATCATACCTCGGGCTACTTCTTCTAAAGAAAGCTTTTCATTTTTTATTGCATTTCTTATTTTTGCATCCTCTAACCATGCAGGATGCGCTCCAGCATCTGTGTCTGGTACGTAGTATTTTTCTAAATCTTGTAATGGAATTTGCTCCTGTGGATTTATCTTTTCTTCTGAAACTTGTTTTGCAAATTCCACTGCTACTACTATTTTTGCCATACTTGCTAACGGTAGTTTTTTATTCTCATTCACAGTAGCTAAAATTTCACCATTTCTTCTAATCATTAATGAACATGTTTGCTCATTCTTATGCTCTTTTATGTAATCTAGCACATAGTTTGGATCTTCTTTTGAATAGTAATATTCCATAATCGCTATGATGATTGCTATAATAATAAAAATACTCCATCCTATAACCTTTAACACCTTCACTATATTGCTCCCCCTAACAAAATACCTTTTATCAATATATTCATTATATCAAATGTACAAGGGGGTTTTATGTAAAAAAATCCAGTGTTTTGCTAGAAACACACAAATGAAATAGCCCTCACTCGAGAACAAGGGCTACTCTATCTCACACGAAGTCACCTCTCCGTTTAATACAACCACTATATCAGACCGCTGTTCATCCGTAAAACGCATTAAATTAGGTGGTCCAATCACAACAGATTCTTTAATAGGTGCAAGATCCTTAGCTAAATGTTCAGCATTAACACCGTAAGCGACTTGGAATACTTCTGGTGGGGTCATTCTAAGGACATCTGAACCCTCAGCTGTTTCAAATTGATCATTATTGAAGAAGAGATGTAAATGGGCTTCTTCTGATACAGCCGTAATCCAGTGCCACCAACCCATTGGAATAAATACCGTTTGCCCAGCTTTCGCTCGATAATTTTGCAGTTGATTCGTTTCTGGATTTAAAATAGAAGTAATTGCTTCTCCAGAAACGATGACATCTAATTCCCAAGCGTTTGGATGCCAATGTGGTTCCCTCATATGACCTTTCGTCATAAAAAGATCGACAAACGCTCCTCCAATCATTGCTGGTAATTGTGTTGAAGTCACTTCATAAGCAATATTTTTATCATCTCGTTTAAAAAATATATTTTCCCGTGAGTCAAAGAAAAGATTTGGTGTCCCAGAACTTTTCTTTAAGTTTTTATTATCTGGAACATATCCTGAATTAGCCATTCGATCCCTCTTTTCTATTCCCAACATTTCATACTTAACATTGTATCGTATGGAAGAAATCAAACTGATGTGCCTATCTACTATCGTTTTTACATAACAAAAAAACATGCTCCACAATGCTAGCATGTTTTGTGATATCCTTCACATTGTTTAACTAAAAAATAAACCTCTTTACTTACCATGATGTAACATTAAATCGCCAAGTTCTTCTTCAATATGATTTAACTTTGCAATCCCTTCTTTCCATTTGTGGATATAACGTGAAACTCCAAAAACAAATAAAGCAATAATAGTAGAAAGAATAATACCATATACGATAGCTACTGTACTCATAAGTTACACTTCCTTGTAATAGGTTATACATTTATTATATTCCTTTTTTTGATGAAATAGTGGAAATTCAAGTTATTGTAACAAAATTGATTTTTCTAATTATACAAAAAAACACCCTAATGGGAGAAACCCTAAAAACATTAAGATTCCTCCTATATTTAAATATTACTCCACACCAACAGAAACTGTTTCTGGCAATGTACTTCCACCATCAATTACAATGTGTGTTCCTGTTATGTAACTTGATTCGTCAGATGCAAGGAATCCAGCTAATTGTCCTACTTCTTCAATTTTCCCTAAACGTCCTAACGGAACACCTGAAGCGATTCCATCAATAACACTATTCGGTTCATTTGGATCAGACTCATTTGCAATTTGCTCTGCCATTGGCGTCATAATATAGCCTGGACAAATCGCATTTACCGTAATATGATGCTTGGCTACTTCACGTGCTAACGCTTTTGTAAATCCCCAAATAGCGGCCTTGGTTGTCGCATAAGCTGTTTCTCCTTCATCTGCAACTAGCGTTCCTGTTACAGAAGACATGTTCACGATTTTTCCATAGTTTTTCTCAATCATATATGGCAAGACCGCTTTAGAGAAGTTCCACACACCGTTAATATTTACTTGAAATTGAAAATCACGCATTTCATCTGACATCTCTAAAAAGTTAGCAAGACGAATAACTCCTGCGTTATTCACTAATATATCAATCTTCCCATATTTTTCGTATACATCTTTTGCTATTTCTTTTACAGCTGCAAAGTCAGTTACATCTACTTCGTAACTAGCTGCTTCTAACCCCTTACTAACAATTTCTTTTGCTGTTTCATGAACCTTTTCTGAAATATCAACAAGTAATACTCTCGCTCCTAATTCAGCAAATACATGGGCAATTCCAGCACCATTCCCCATTGCAGCACCGGTAACAAAAGCAACTTTTCCATCTAATTTTCTCATTTCATAGCCCCCTTATGATTTGTAGAAAACTTTTCCAATAATTTTATCATACCAAATATTTCCTGTGTTTTTTTTATTTCTTTCATTTGTTAAAAAATGTTCAAAAAGAAAGGCTGTCATAAAAATGACAGCCTCATACATACCTTTTCAAATACTATTCTATTAGTTTTTCTTCGCTTCTATTTTTTCTTGTGCATTTTCAGCTTTATCCAATACTTCTCCAGCTTTCTTCTGCTTTTCTTTTACTTCATCAATACTATCTACCGCTTTAATTACTTTATCAATTCCTTCTTCGTCCACTTTTTTCTGCTTTGCAATTCTTTCCTTTTCTTTTTCTTCAATGTCTTTTGCCTTTTGAAGCATATTTTCTGCGTTTGACTTTACAGATTTCTCAAGGGATGCATCCTTTTTCTTTTGTAATACTTGGTTCGCGTCATCCTTTGCTTCTAAATATTTACCATCTTTTAACGCCGTTGCACCATGATCCATCAGGCTAGCAACTTCTTTATAGGCTTTTACCTCGTTCGTAGATTTTTCTTTTTCTGCTTTTTCAAACCACATAATTGCGTCACTATATTTCTCATCTTTTAATGCCTGCATACCTGTATCAACTTGGATATCGTAATTACTGCTACATCCAGCCACTATAAACAGTACAAAAAGCATTACAACCATTTTGTATTTCATGTTGTTCTTCTCCCTCTCTCTTGCCATTCAACATGGATTTCTAAATTTAATTTATCATAACTAAAAAACACTTTCAAAAAAGAAAAAACTTCATTTCCTTCAAAATGAAGTTTTCCTAGAAAAACATTGTACATCTATGCTGATACATCCACTTGTTTTTTCACATCCATTTGTTTCATCCCTAATAATACTACCATCCATACTCCAATAGCCGAAATAACCATTACCATACTAGTTGGCATTATATCTAATAAAAATCCATACAAAATAATTCCAAGAGGCGTAATTGCCGTAGAAATTGTTTCAATTAATCCAAAAACCCGTCCTAGATATTGTGAATCAGTTGTTTTCTGAACATATACTTGAAGGGGAACATTGATGGAAATGCTCGTCATTCCAAAAATAAGCATAAAAATTATATAGTAAATAAAACTTACCGTCCCTGGAATTGTAACTAATAACGGAAATGCAGTACACAAATACAAACCCGCTAAGACAAATAAACTAATGCGAACCGCGCGAAATAAATTATTCATTTCCTTACGAACAGATAAAACAATTGATGCAACCAACATTCCTACCGCCAACATTCCTTCCACAACACCTAGTTGCTGAGACGATAAACGTAAGTTTTGAATGATAATATACGGAAGTGCAACAAACAGTGCACTGCCAAAGAAATTAATCCAAATAAACACTTTTAACATCGTATACATATCATCACGTCTTTTTACATATAAGAATCCTTCTTTAATACTGGATAAAAAATCAGCTTTCTTCTGTTCTGCTTGTACTTTATACAGATCAAATGCAATAAAAAACTGTACAATTACCGCTAAAAAAAATGTAATACCATTTAAAAGAAAAAAGAATTTCATTGAAAACAAACCAAATACCATTCCACCAATAACTGGTGCTAAAATAGTCGAAAGTGCTGTCGCTGTTTGGTTTAAAGAACTCGCTTGTTGAATACGTGCACTGTCAACTAAAGTTGGAATAGAAGCCGTAAAAGAAACAGAATAGAAACTTGCACATATCGATAACAGTGCTGCAGATACATAGATGAATAGAAGTGAAATGTCAAATAAAGTAGAAAGTGCAAACATCGTGAACATGATAAGACTACTTAATAAATCCGCACCAATAACAACCCACCGTCTGTTTATTCGGTCTGCCACAGCCCCTGCAATTGGTCCACATACCATTCTTGGAATAGAACCACAAATAAGCGTAATTGCAAAACCTACTCCTGATCCTGTTGTTTTTAAAACATATAACCCCATTGCAAACGTATAAATCCCTGCACCTAATAAAGAAGTCATTTTTCCAATCATCATCAAAATGATATTTCTCGTTGCGATTTTGATTCTCGGATCATTTTGACTTATACTTACATCCCCCATTACGCCACTCTCCCCTAAAAAGTTAAATTGTGTTAAACTTATTATATAATCATTTTTTAAATTTTTACAACAAAAAGTTTAATTGCATTTAACTTTTTTATAATAAAGGAGCAACGATATGGCTACTCTTGGTGAAAAAATTAAAGCATTGCGAAAAGAAAAGCGTCTTACTCAGACACAATTAGCTGGCTCAGAGCTAACGAAAAGTATGCTGAGTCAAATTGAAAATGGGAAAGCAACACCTTCTATGAAGACATTACAATATCTTGCTAGTCAGCTTGAATGTGAAGCAAGTTTTTTACTAGAGGAGGACAACGAAGAAGTAACAAAGCTGATTCCAAAAATGGAACAAGCTATAAAAAATAATCAATTTGAAGAAGCGTATCGTACACTGCTACCTATTGTTCAAAAAGAACTACCACCTACTTTAAGTACAGCTCGTTTATATAAACAATTTATAAGCGTTGCATTTAATATGAAAGATTACAGCATACATTCCTATATTGAAAAAGCCGTAGAAATTTTTCAAAAGTATACTTTATATCGTGAAAGTACACAAACTAGTTTAAAGCTGTGTTATGTATTATTTGTCCATAAAAAATATAAAGAATGCCTAGAACTTCTTACCTCTATTCGAAAAGAGTATGAAGCAAAACAATTAGAAATGGATCTTATTATACAAATAGAATTATTCTTATGTGAGGCAATTGTTTTACTCGCATATGGTGATTATGATGGGTGCGAAAAAATTATCTTACAAGCTCTTGACTTCTCAAAAGAAAATCAAGTGTATTATAAAACAGATGAATTTTATCGAATTCTCTCCTACCAAAATGTAATAGTGGCAGATGAAAATAAATATCTACACTATATAAAAAAATCCGAACAATTTGCCGTTTTCACAGAAAATATTTTATCTATTGCGATTATAGATATATTAAAAGCTTATTATTATAATACAATAACAAATGAATATACATTAGCTCTCAAACATCTAGATTTATTTAGAACAAAACTTCAAGATAAACCGCTCTTTCAAGAGGACGGGGTTTATTACCTAGAAAAAGGAAAGGCTTTATACGGCCTTAAGCGATATGAAGCAGCATTAGAAACATTACAGCAAGCGACAATTCCAGATTATATGTTTCACCCACTAGACCAAGCATGGATTATAACTGGGGGGGCTTACCGTGCCCTTTGTTATATGGAACTCAAAAATAAGAAAAAGGCGCTTCGAGAAGCAACAGAAGCTTTTCATGCTATACAAGAATTCCCTGATTCGACATTTACTGTGTTTATTAAAGAAACATTACAAATAATACAAAAACTTTAAACCCATCTCAAAATGGTATATTATTCCTCCTTTTCAGCAAAAATAATAAAGATGGGAGGAATGTAAGAATGAATGTACAACGTGCAAAAGAGCTTTCCGAGTCATCAGAACAAGCGCATGTTAGTTTTCAAGGCATGCCCGTTATGATTCAACATGTTGATGAAAGCAATGAAACCGCCCGCATATATGATGCAACGAATCCAGATCGCGAATTAACAGTTCCAGTTAATAGCCTAGAAGAAATATAAGAAACTCCACTTCAGTTTTATTTGAAGTGGGGTTTTTCTTGTATGCCGTATGATTTGTCTTTCCAAATATTTTTATCATCACTGCACGAATAACGTAAATTTCTATTTTTTCAACAGTTATCCTAATATGGTACGGGATATTTCTCAAAACATTTTTATACTCAAAAGACATACTATTCAATCTTTATGATATGATACAATCCATAAGTATATTTGGAGGGATACGATGAGGGATACAAAGCAAAGTAACGAACCTTATTATGCAGTTATATTCACTTCCCAGCTTTCACAAGACACGACTGATTATGGCGATGTCGCTGAAGAAATGGAAAAACTCGCTAAAGGGCAACCTGGCTTTATAAACGTTGACAGCGTACGGGATGCATCTGGTCTCGGTATTACAATTTCATATTGGGAGTCACTTGAAGCAATTAAACAATGGAGAGAAAATGCAGCACATACTATAGCAAGACAAAGAGGTCGTGAACAATGGTATGAAAGCTTTCATATGAAAATATGTGTTGTAGAAAGAGAATATAATTTTCAGAGGAAAGGTTTATAATCAATGAAGAACAAAGTAGCTCTGATTGTTGTTCACGAAATATACGGCATAAATCAGCATATGCAGGATGTCATATCCAGGTTTTCTTCACCACAGGTAGATATCTTCTGCCCAAGTCTTTTACAGCTAGATGCTCCTTTTCATTATAATGATGAACAAAAAGCTTACTCCCATTTTATGCAAAACGTTGGATTTCAACATGGAAAAGAAAAAATTGAAGAAATGATTATACAGTTTTCAAAAAATTACCCATATATTGGACTCATAGGTTTTAGCATTGGCGCAACCATCTCTTGGCTATGCAGTAACAATCCAAAAGTTAATTTTATTATTGGCTGCTATGGCTCTCGCATACGAGACTACTCTTATATTATTCCTACATGTCCTACTCTTTTAATTTTTCCAGAAACAGAATTGAACTGTTCCATTTCTTCTCTTATTACGACATTGCAAAGACAAGACAACTCATTTCTACATATACAACAGTTCCCAGGAAATCATGGATTTCTGGATCCTTATACTACAAACTATAACGAACAATCTACAAAACAAGCATATGAAATGATTGATTCATTTCTTCTAAAAACTATAACGAAACAAATGTATTAAAGGAGTTTTGCTATGTCATTTACATTACTTTTACTTGCTTTCGTTATTCTAATCATTCTCATAACGTTAGCTTTCATTTTTACAACTCTTAAAAATCGTAAATATTTAAACCGTCCTTATCGACATTCCTTTATCGTTATGACCTTATTTCTTGGACATTGGATTTTAGTTTTGACTAGTTTTTATACATTACTCCCTAATTATATTAGCGATTTTATTTTTCTACCAATCTGGTATTTTCTTTGTATTTTAGGATTTATGGTTTTCATAAAAGAATGGAAAAATAATCGAATTATTTCTGTATCCGTCGGTGCTTTCTCTTTTATCAGTCTACTCTTCGGCATACTATTACAAGGAATTGCTAAAATGTAAGTTTGTTTTATAGGAGCTGATTTTTAAGAATCAGCTCCTTTTTCTACACGTAAATAGGAAGCATTTCGCAAACGATCGTTCCATCCATACAGGAATGAATAGATATAGTGCATAGGCTATAGTCATCCAAATTGCGAAAGATAGAACTTGTTGTGATGAAAGCGTCGAAAAAATACTAGAGGAAGAATAAAGAATGAAAGTATCTAAAAACAACCCTATCCCGGTGCCGAAAATCCCCCACCTAACTTCTTTACTTTTTCTGAATTTTGAGATGGGGTCTTACTGCCCGTTAACGCGGGATAAATAAAAAGAGGAAGAAAAGCCTAAAATCAACTTCTCTTCCCTCTATTTTTTTTATGAGATTGTATTGTCATGGAATCACAAGGTGTGTAGTAAATTTGTGGAGTTGCTTTATTAACAAGCATTGTAAAAGTAAGCAGACCAATGATGAAGAAGATAAAAACTATAAACAAAATAGCACCTATCGTTAAAAGAATCATAACACCACCCCTATTTCATTCATGATATTACACTCTTCGATATACTATGAAAGAAATCCTTGTTATATAAACAAACGTAACAAAATAATCACAATCACCCCAGTTAACACTGTTCCTAACAGGCTACGTGTATAAACAGCAACAAAGAATGTCGGAATTGCTGCAATTATATAATCCCATTGCATCGTTTTATTCATAAAGAGCACTTCAGCAAGGAGCGCCGCCAATATAGCAATTGGTATATAACTTAACCATTTTAATCCCCAATCTGGAATTTGTATTTTACTAAATACAATGAGCGGTAATAGGCGCGGAATTAAAGTAACCAGACCTGCTCCCATTAAGAGTAATAACACATCGATTCTTACTTCCATCTTTCAATCACCACCCCTATTGTTGCTGCCGTAAGTGTTGCAATTATAACTGCTACGCTTGCCGGAACGAAAAAATGTATGCTATATGCGATTACAATTGCCACAATCGCAACACTGAGATGAATGACTAATTTTGGATGACTACTCATTAACTGCAGGACAAATAATCCAATAAACATAGCTGGTAAAGCATAATCCATACCATACGTATGAGGGTTTGGTATCCACTCACCAAAAATACCACCGATGACATTCGCAATGATCCAGTTTAAATATGCTGTCACATTTAAACCAAGCATCCATCTCTCGCTTAGATACTTCTTTTTTGAAGCTTGCTGAACCGCAAGACCAAATGTTTCATCTGTAATTTGCGAGCCAATTATCATATTTTTCAAGAAAGGAACCTTCATTAAATACGGGGCAAGCGCAGCACTCATTAACAGATGACGTAGATTGACAAAAAATACGGTGAAAATAATTGCAGAAGTAGGTGCTCCAGCGGCAAACATACCAGCGAGTATAAATTGTGAGGAACCAGCATAAATCAAAGTAGACATTAATGCTATTTCTGCTAACGAAAACCCTGCTGTTTTTTCAATTACACCAGCTGCGATACCAATACTTAAATACCCTAGTACAGTTGGTAAACAATCTTTCACTCCCTGTTGAAATGTTTCATTCCCGTGCATTGTCATCTGTACTTCAGCCCTTGCCATCACTCTTCCCCCTTCGTTTCTTGCATCAAGCGTTTACCCGTTACAACGTGAACTAAATCTGCATTACCACGCCATAATGCATCTAATTTATCAGGACCAAATTCCTGTGTAATTTCTTCAACCATAATGTCATGACGAATATATTCTATTGCGACAAGCACTAATGCTGGATCATATGTTGTAACAGCCCATGATGTACTATGTTCTGAAAAATTGGCAATAAGCACCTCTTTTCCATCTCGTGCAACAATTGTTAAATGCCCCCCCATCCGCTCTTTCACAACATCTGGAGTCATATAATTATGATGAAATGTTGTTCCTATTTTTGTTTGAGGTGCCCCAAAAAGTATCGAAAAAACATGTACACCTTCTTGTTCCTTTTTGTGAATAAGAGGCTCCAGCTCGCTCACTTGCTGTTCCCATACAGAAATCCATAACTCTTCTTCTGCACGCTCAATAATGTTACTTATTTCCTTTAAAATTCGTTCATCCGTACGAATATGAGAGATTACATCTACTTGACGCTCCTGCTCTAAACAATTTAACTTCTGATCAAGGAAATCAAATGACTTTTCAAAATCTTGTCGCATTCGATTCATTAACTCACTTGCCGATACTGGAACGTACTTAACTGGTTCTGAGGGTACTAAATGCACTGCGCCTTTATCCATCAATTTCCCAAGTACCTCATAAATCATGGAACGCGGTACACCCGTTTGTTTACTAATTTCATATCCTGTCGCAGGATAATGTTTTAATAAACCGATGTATGCTTTACATTCATATTGTGAAAACCCTAACTTTTGCAATTCTTTCATGACTTCATCCACTGTAATCCCTCACTTCAATTTACCTCTATTTGCATTTACATGACAGCGCGTACTTCAAAACGACGATTTTGCTTTCTTTACTTTTACAACTTCAAAAGTATTCTCACCTTATGTAAGTACGCCTGTATCGCATTCTTGTCCTCCACCAGTTGGATAAAATATCGTTTCTTTTACAAATACTCGGTTTCCATCCACTCTTGTTACTTCTGTTTGACAGTTTTTTTATATGCATCCTGTAAAAATAATGCCTCTGGCATGTTCCCACTCCTTTAGTAGTTATTACTATACCTACTAATATAAAAAGAAAAAAATGTACAGTCAATAAAATTCTGAATTTTGATTCGATTAATAAGAAATAAGCTATCTTTAAAACAAGATAGCTTGATTACATTTATCCCGCTGCTAATCCTCAGCGAAGGTTTTCTTCCTCTCTACTAAGAGCTCGATACATTATATTTCCATATACTTATTTAAGTTTCTCATATTCCTTCAAAGCATTTTGTAAAGTTAAGGTTAATGGTTCTGGAAGACTATCTAATGAAAACCACCCCACTTCACTAATAGCATGTTTTTCCAGATTTTCTGCTATCCCATTAGTTACTTTTGCAATATACGTCGGACATACCCAATGTGCTTCTTCTTCAGGTAAAATGTGATTCGTCACACATAATAACGATGTGAGTTCAATTTCTAACCCTACCTCTTCTAGAATCTCCCTGACAACTGTATCTTCTGCTGTTTCCATCCATTCCACTTTTCCACCTGGGAGACTCCAGTGCGCTTGCTCTGGTGCCTTCTTTCTCCGTACAAGTAATAACTCGCCTTGCTCGTTTAAAAGAAACGCTCCAACACCGACGCGTGGATGTAACTTTTGGTTCATATTAACTTCTCCTCTTAATTTGTAAGTTTTCTTGATTTTAACATAAAAATAATAGAGCTACTTTCTATCAGCTTCATAAAAGCCAATAGAAAGTAGCTCTCATTGTTTCATAGATATTATTTGTTCTTTTGTATCCATTTTGTCATGATGAAGTTTGTTTTTCTCCAAATATTGTTTACACATATTCACAAAAGCTGGTAATGTTCGAATTTGATTAATATCAGAGCTCTCAATAAAACGATTCATTTGATTTGTCATTTCGTCCATACTAGAAATAACCTCTTCTTTTTCATATCTCAATCTCTCATTTTCAGCACGAAGATTTTGAAGCTCTTTCTGTATCTCATGTGTATTATTTTCTTTTGTATGCCCAGCTGCCATACTCGAAAGTTTGTAAATCCCTTCCATAAATTGATATAGTTCTTGTTTCTTGCCCTCTACACCAATTGTTTCAAAATTATCGACAATCCCTGATAATATAGTAACCAGATTATTCTCTGTCTTTTCACTTTGGACCACTATACTTTTTACTCTATTCTCCTTCTCACAAACATACTGTTCTGGCTCGTGCTTTTTCTTACGCCCCGGCTTACCCTTTTTTATATTTTCAAATGGCAGCTCTTGATTTTTTAATTTATAATACGTATTCTGCAGTTGACTTTCTGTTTTCGGAAATAATTGTAGATTCTCTTTACTAATTGCCTTTGAAGTATCTGAAATATTTAAATTGTAATGCTGACAAAATTGATACGTAGCATATAAAAGTTCTAATTCAGATTTCAACCACATCATTTGAGATTGTTCGTATGCAAATAAACCACCCATTTTTTCAATCTCTCTTTGAAAAGCTATCATTTTATCATATAAGTCCATTAATTCTGCATACGTCACATGGAACTCTCTTTCTATTTTTCTACATTCCTCTTCCACTTTCTGAATATTTTTTATTCCATTTACAATATTTTTCAAAAGATCTAGTACATGAATTGCTGTCTGTTGGTACATTTTATATTCACTCCCACTCAGCATTTTTGCAATTTCAATTTCTTCTTTGTCTTTTGTAAAAATAAAAAAATATTATGGGAATATTTTATAATATTTCTGAATTATTAGTCAAACGAACGTAAAATTGACACATTCTATTTTTATATTAATATTAGTTTATAGCAATATGAGGGGGATCCATATGGAACATAACATTTTAAAAGTCATTGCACTAGCAGAAAAACTTAAATACGAAATGCGACATAGCTGGCTTTCTAATGGTCGACAAGAGAGTGTTGCGGAACATACGTGGCGTATGTCCCTTATGGCTGTTTTAGTTCAGCCTTATTTAGATAAAGAAGTAAACATGGAAAAACTATTAAAGATGGTTATTATCCATGATCTCGTGGAAGCAGAAGCCGGGGATATTCCTGCTTTTGACACAATGAACAGCGAACAATTACAATTACAAAAACAAGAAAATGAACAAAAAGCCATTTTGAATATTAAACATACATTAGAAGGTCCTCTTGGGGACGAACTGTACAATTTATGGATAGAGTTTGAAGCAAAAGAAACATACGAAGCGAAAGTGGCAAATGCTCTTGATAAACTAGAAGTTAAAATTCAGCATAACGAAGCCGATATCGATACTTGGATTCCCATCGAACATAAAATGACGTTCCAAGTTGCCAAACATACTGACTTTGACTCATTCTTATCAAAATTACAAAAAATTATTGAACAAGAAGGCGAAAAAAAATTAATTGCTGCCGGCATTGATGTCGAGGCATGCAAACAGTAGCAACTCACTGTTTTTCATACTTTTTTGCAGATGATTAAAGAAGTATATACCGTTTTATAGAATATTAAATTACAAAAGGTGACACACATTAATGATGTACAATGTGTGTCGCCTTTTAATTTTTATGTTTTCACTTTTTATGCTTGGATAACATTTCAGTTGTCATCTTTTCCTGTCAAAATCTTTTAAGATAGTTAAAGAGTTCTCTTTAACTCATAACACCATTATCTTTGAATGAATACCATTTTCCATCAATGAAATGTTTACCTATCGCCATTGCACCGTTAGACTGTAAATAATACCAATTCCCATTCTCTTGTAACCAGCCTGTTTTCATCTTAGCACCAACAAAGTAATACCAGCTTTCTTTATAGCTTAGCCAGCCATTATAAGCAGCTCCGTTTCCGCTAAAATAATGCCAGTGGTTGTCAATTAAATTCCAACCTGTTGCCATTGATCCATCAGAAAGGAAATAATTACCATCCGGATGTGAACCTATCCAACCTAATAGCATTTTATTATTATCTGGATTTAAAAAGTATGTCTTACCATTATATTCAAGAAAATCCCAGTGTAGCTTTCCCCCTTGGTGAACGTAATACCAATCTCCCTCATACTGAAGCCATCCTTCATTGGTATATAGCGCACCGTCTGCTCCTAATAAGTAACCATTATATTGCTCTTCAATACGACCCGTTTTCATTTTTCCGTTTGCATCAAAGTAGTACCATTTTCCTCCATCTTGTAACCAACCAGTTTTCTTCATACCATTTTGATCATAGAAATACCATGTGTTTCCATCTTTTACCCAACCTGTTTTCTGCATCGTCTGTTCTGTTTTTGGAGCAATCTGTTTCACAGTTTCTTGTTTTTCTGCATGAGATACTGCAGGAGCTACAAGCATTGTAGACATTAAAATAGGCAAAATAACTTTCTTTATTTTCCATATACCCCAAATAATGAATAATTTTAGTTTTTATTTCCACAAGGAGAATTATATTATCATATACAAATATAATCAATATTTTTTCGTAATGAAATCGTAATATTTTTAACTTTATAGAAAATATATTCATTTAAAAGTAACTTTAAATGAATTTTTGAGATATTAAACAGATTAATGTATACTTTTTGTAATATAAAATAAAAAGAATGGAGAATATTTCATACTTTTGTATGAATCATTCTCCATTCTTTTTATTGATTTAACCAAGAAAGACATAGATTACAATTACAAATAAGAACAATATATTATCTAAAGAGGAGGATTATTTATGATCAAAGGATTATACGAATCACATCTACCCGTTCGCAGCCTAGAAAGATCCATACCATTCTATGAATCATTGGGATTAAAACTATATAAAAGATATGAGGATACTGCCTTCTTTTGGATTGTAGAAGAACAAAGTTGGCTCGGACTTTGGGAAGGAGAAGAATATAAAACGCCGTATCATCCTTCCCTTCGCCATATTGCGTTTCAAGTAGACTTCGAGTTTCTTCATACATCTATTAAGTGGCTGAAAGACCGAAATATTACGCCCGTTCCATTTAGTAATCGAACTACCATTGGACCTTTTGTTCGCCCTAACCAAGGCAATGCTTCTGTCTATTTTAAAGATCCAGATGATAATAGTATTGAGTTTATTAGTTTTGTTAATGTTCCAGATGAACTAAAACATATTACAGAAAAACTTTCTTTAGAAGAGTGGACTACACTATCACGATCCTATTTGTAGATGATTTAATAACTAGATATCATCGGTACCTCACTGGGCAATATGATTGCTCAAATAATTAATGTGAAGGCTTTTTTATTAATAGTGTTTCTCCCATCATTTTGGCATTACACATTTATAAAGAAAAGCGACTTTTACAAGTCGCTTTTCTACATCAAATATTTCAAAGTTAAAAGTACACCCACTGCAATTACAAATATATTGAAAAAAATATACCAAGCAGAAAAAGAACAAATACATTCTTTTCCCTTGAGGTATTTCTTATTTTCTTTAGTCAAATTAAAATTGATACTCGTATACAATATAATCAAAAATGTTTGTAAACCCTAGGCTCTCTGCTATAGCAATTGAAGGTTTATTCACTTCCATACAGTCCCAATAGGGCACATACCCTTGTTTGAAACATTCTTGAACAAATATATGTGCGACTTTCTTGGCAAGATTCTTCCCTCTATGTTCCAAAATTGTCTCGATATTTACCGCATGCATATTCCCACTTACAAATCCTGAAAAACAAAGACTCACCACTTGATCCTCATGCAAAATCACATACCCAATTCCTTTTTCAAAAAATGATTCCATCGAATTCCAAAATGATGTAATTTGTGAAACGAAAAATGATTGCTTGAGCAAAGAGTATGTCACAAGATTTTCCTTCGTTACTTTTAATACCGTATATACCTCATCAATGATTGGTTCATTATATGTTTTGTACGCACTTTCATATAATTTGTATACTTTTTGATTGGATTCCTCGTATGATTGTTCACATAATATTTCTCTAATTGTACGATCCCACCCTACTTGATGACCAAATCCTTCAAACCACTTCAAGTCCAAACAGGCTGCTTCTTGTGCAATTTGTTCCCTTAAAACCTTTTTTATTTCAAGGTTAAACATTTTGTTATTTGCCTCACCAATAAATACAAAACCATCTAAATTTCCAAGCCAAACTAAACCAGACCGTGGTTCGCTCGCATTGTCAACAAATATACGGCCCGAATTATTCCCTTCAATGATAGCTTGCACTTCTATATGCCTTTCCTTTTGTAGAAGATGTTTGCAATTCATAAACTGGTCTTTCTGCAATTCGTATATCATCTTTTTTCTTTCCTTTCATGTGTATCAGCGCTTAGGTTTCATCACCTGCTGTACAATCTATGAATCCCTGCAATAACTTTCTATCTTCTAGAAAAGAAAGGGTAATACCTGCTATTTCTTCACTGCTTTTCCAAGCCACTTCATAAATTAATCCATCTGGATCTCATATTTCTTTATTTCCTCCAATTACTTCTACCTCATAATACACAATGTGAACATCATATCCATTACTATTCCCCTTCTTTTCGTACATACTTTTAATGACACGTACATCATATCCCGTTTCCTCTTTCACTTCTCGTATACAACACTCCTCAAATGTTTCCTCTTCCAATTTCCCACCAGATGGAATAGACCATTTTAGTTCTGCTTCTTTTACATCTGGGCGCCCTTGCAATACCATTAACAATTTCCCATCATTATTTTTACATAATGCCGCTGCACCTTGAAATATTCCCATTTCTCTCTCCCCATTCCTTAAAATAAAACCATATTTCCTGTTCGTTTCGCATGCTTTTCTGCTTTTCGAACAAGCACATACGATATTCCAATTAAAATGATTAATAAGCTAGCTAATAAACCTAACTCTGGAAATACATTTATAATACTTTTTCCTTCCATTAATAATGAACGGAAAATTTGAAGTACATACGTTAATGGAAACAAAGCTGCCAGTACTTTGCCCCATAGTGGTAATACAACAATGGGAATGCGTACACCCGCAAAAAATTGCATCGGTTCTTCTAATATTGTAAATAGAATACTAGCATCTCGTGAAAATAAAAAAATCGTATTTAAGCAACCCCCCCACACAACAGCCGAAATACATAAAATCATAAAAGCAAATACAATATTTTCAACTGGTGGTATCGGTGTGTCATTCAGAAACAATGCGATGAGAATCGAAAACATCGTAAACATCCATACTCCTTCTATTAAATTTGCTCCTGCCCGGCAATACATCATCCATACACGCGATGCTGGTGTTAAAAATATAAGTTCAAGTGTTCCATTTTGGCGTTCCCATGACATTTGCCATGCCGATTGAACAAGGCTCCAAAAGAAAACATATCCAATATAACCTGTAATGAGAAAAAAACTAATTTGTTTTGGATCCATCCATTTTGCAAGCGGGCTAGTATTTGAAGTATCAAATGGCTTCACCGAAAAATAAGCCGTTGCAAATAATAAAACCGGCCAAATGAATAAAGAAAAATAAACCATCTTACTATGAAAATGATTGCGGTGACTTTTTTTCCATTCTGCAAAAAACATATTCACGCACTCACCTCATTTGCAATTTGTAATATTGCATCTTCCAATCTTGCTTTATGTGTTTCTAACTGTAATATACGAATTTGATATTTGGTTAATAATGATAAAACCGTTGTTGTCATATCAAAAGATGCCTTTAGTTCATATCGTATATGTTCACCCGTATGTTCTTTTTCATATTGAATTTCCTTCAGCCCTAAAGAATACTCTAATCGTTCTATCGTTTCATTCTTCATTTCAGGAATCACAATTTCTAAACGATATTCACGGACAATAGACTGGATAATTTTATCGGGAGTTCCTTCATAAAGAAGTCGTCCTTTTTCAATAATATAAAGGTGATCACAAAGTTCCTCTACTTCTTCAAGATAATGGCTCGTTAACAAAATACCCTTATTTTGTTCCTTCGCCAATCGATATACCATTTCTCTCAGCTTTTTCGCTACAGGTGCATCAAGTCCTAATGTTGGTTCATCAA
The DNA here is from genome assembly GCF_000374965.1 of Bacillus sp. 95MFCvi2.1. Lineage (NCBI taxonomy): Bacteria > Bacillati > Bacillota > Bacilli > Caryophanales > Bacillaceae > Bacillus > Bacillus sp. 95MFCvi2.1. The sequence continues at coordinate 75,904 of NZ_KB895704.1, forward strand.
GAAATAAATAATCTGGATCATTAATAAGACCTCTTGCGATTTGCAAACGCTGCTTCATTCCCTTTGAATATCGTTCTACAGGTGTATTAGCAGCTTCTTTGAGCTCTACTTGACCAAGGAGAAACTGAATACGTTCCTCTAATTCGGCTCCTTTTAATCCATACAAACTTCCAAAATACTGCAAGTTTTCTTTACCTGTTAAACGCCAATACAACATGCGTTCACCACCTGCAATCATATTGATCTTTTTCTTTACAAGTAAATCTTGCATTGTGCTGTCTATACCATCAATTTCAATAGCACCCGAAGTTGGTTCAAGAAGCGTTGCTAACATTTTAATCGTTGTTGTCTTCCCAGCCCCGTTCACACCTAGCAATCCTACAATCTCTCCTTTTTGAATTGTTAAATCTAGTCCATTTACTGCTTCAACTACTCTTCTTTTTTTACGAAAAAAACCTACTTTCTCTTTTAACTCATACCGCTTTACAAGTTGTTTTGCTTGTATCATAATAAGCCCTCCTATGCAAAATGTTTTTCAATCACATACTTTTCCATTCGCTTCATCGCATATACACCCGCAATAAAATACGCAACTCCTAATCCCAATAACCACATAAGTTCAATTTGTATGGAAGCTAAATTCCCACCTTCAATCATGCACAATCGAAATGCTGATAAACCATGTGAGAGCGGCATCAATACACTCATAGGCTGTAAAAATGTAGGAAGATAACCTACTGGAAAAAACACACCACTGACAAGGCTCATAAAAATAAACAATGTATTTTGTGTTAAATATGTATCACGAAAATAGAGCATAAAAGCCCCCAACATTAGTGCTTGAGCGAATATAGCAAAAAAGAAAATAAATAATAAAAATACCACTGGTATCATATTTATTTCTCGAAACTGTAATCCAAAAAACAAACCAAAAATAAAAATCGTGATAAATTCAAGTCCCACACGCAATATCCCTTGCGCAGCTGCTCCTAGAAAATAACCTTGCCGAGATGATGGCGTTAATAATAAAACATCCAGCGTCCCTTCACGCAGTTCGGTTATCAATGTTCGGCTCACAATCATTAATAGAGAAACAGAAAATGAATAAAAAACAGCTCCTAATATAACGTACGAAAGATAATCATCAGTCTTCCCTAACTTTGCAAAATTAGCATCTAACTTTCCTTGAAACATAAAATGATATGTTAGATAAGCAAACAATACGATATATACACCAGTTAAAATATGCCCTAAAAAAAATGACCATGGGTACGCTCTACGCATCGTATAGAAATCACGACGAAATGTAGCCATAAACGTTAGCCACATGTTCTCCCCTCCCCTAATTTTTGAACAATTGGGAAATCCATAAATTGATCTAAATCAACACGAATTTGTTCTAATAGTTCTCGATTTGCTTTATAAAATACGTAATAACCTTTTCGTTCCTTTTGTATAAGACCTGTAGACTCTAACATTTTTAAATGATTGGAAACCGTTGATTTTGTAAGACTATACCGCTCTGTTAATTGCTGTGTACAAAAAGATTGAAAGGATAAATCTCTTAGCATTTTTAATCTCGTTTCATCTGATATCGCTTGTAGAATTCGCAAAAGATCCTTTGGTACTTCATCTGTATACGACGATGCGATTTCCACCTCATAATAGACTTTTATATGAGTAGAAATAAGATTATCTATTAGTAAATGAGGTGCGACAAAAGTTGATGGATATAATGTAATTGCTGATAAATCCTCATAACGATATTGCCAAGTACGGGCTTTTAAAAAGGTTATTTCCTTTTCATCAATTAAAAATCTCGGATGCAAATTTTTAGAAAGGGACAACGGGTTTTGTTTGATTGTTTCTTTCACATCATATACAGATCGTTCTAGCCATGGTTCTATTTGAAATAACTCTCGTGCAAAATAGCGCTGATGATATTGATATAAAAAATTACAAACTAATTCTTTCTCTAGCTTAGGAAAAAATGATTGAAAGCCTTTTGTATCCGTTACTCGTAATTTTTCAATCCCTTCTTCAACATAGACTTCAGCCTGAAACTCAGAGCACCAATCTATAAAATGTAACCAGTCATCGCTTTTCTCATTAATCTCATATAATATTTCTTTTTCCTCCTGATCCATCTGATTTAATACATTTTCTGCCCACTCTAATCGTTTTACATGATGGGTAGGATTAGATAAAACATGTAAGCTTAATAACATTTCGCGAAATGGTGAATATACAACTTTGACATGTCGTTCAAACCATGATGTAACTCGCAACATAAATTCCCCTCTCTTTGATTCGATTTCTATCGAATCAATTTTATAATTTTGCAAAATTATTCAGTATATTAACAACTTACAATGTAAACGTCAATGAAAAATTAGAAATATTTTCATAAAATAAGACCTCAGCTACGCTAAGGTCTTATTACTTAATTCTTTTATGTTTTTAAAATACAGGAGTGTTTCTTTCTCTTCTCCCTCATCAAATAAATTGAGTTGTTTAATGATTTCAGCTGCAAACTCGACATAAGCAGAGCCAACTGCTGTAATGATTTTCCCATCCACTGTTACATCTGTACTTTGTTTATACTTCCACTCATGGAGATGTGCTAGACTCTCCACTTCTGGTGTTAAAGAAGTTGAAAATCTTTTATTTTGCAACACATCAGCTGCTTGTAATAAAGCGGTTCCTGCACAAATAGCAGCTAACCATTTATTTTGTTCATTTATCTCCCGGGCAAGCGATAATAACTTAGGATTTTCTAGATGATGAAAGATCTCTCCGCCGGGGACAATTAAAATCTCATACTCTTTTGCAATTATGCCATCTATGGAAATATGCGGTTTACACTGGAAACCTCCTTCTCCTGTAACAGTCGCATTATCTACACTTGCTGTGACAATTTCAAATCCCTTACTCTTTAAAAATAAACTCGCTAGATTCACTTCAAATTCTGCAAATCCATCAAATAGAAAAAACAATGCTTTTTTCATTTCATCAGCCCCTTTACTTTCGACACACTTATACATATTCGAAAGTAAAAAAACTTCTCCTTCTAAAAACAAACCTGCTAATGCAGATTTGTTTTTACCTTATCTTCTATTAAACCCTTTTTTACTCAAAAACTCCTTCATATGCATTCTTTTCTCTTTTGACATAAAAGCACTCATTGATCCTGTCCATGTTACATCCTTTTGATTTGTAGATCTTCCCTTATAATATTCATTAGTCGTACGGTCATATTCCTCTAGTAATTCATCATATTTATTTTCGTCATATACGTTTTCATGTAAAATCGCTTTAACTGGCAAACGCGGTTTCACTGCATGACTTTCATCAGGTACTCCAACTGTCATCCCAAATACCGGGTATACTTTATCTGGTAAATGGAGCAGTTCACTCACTTCTTCTGGATTATTCCTGATTCCTCCAATATAACAAATGCCATATCCTAGTGATTCTGCAGCGAGCGCTAAGTTTTGTGCAAATAAGGATGCATCTACTGTAGCTACAATAAAGTCCTCTGCACCATCATGTTTAATCTCTGTTCCATGTTTCTCACATGCTGTTTCTAAGCGCTTTAAATCTGCACAGCAAACAAAAAATGCCGCGCAATCTTTCACATGACGATTACCTGATAACTCTGCCAATTGCACCTTTAAATTTTCATCTGTAACGTACATAACTGAATACGCCTGAACAAAATGTGATGATGCTGCATACTGCGCTGCTTGCACCATTCTTTCCACTATATTCTTAGGAATTGGTTCTTGTTTATATTTCCGAACTGATGTATGTTGCTCCATTTTATGTATCATCTCATTCATAGTAAAGCCTCCTTATTTCTTATTACTGAAAAATTAACATATCCTTTTCATTTATCACAACTTTTATGCCCATCTAAAAACTTCTATATAATATGCTCTTTTTTCACCTCAATTAAAGCCGAACCCTTCAAACCTATACAAAAAGAGAACGAATTTTTAACCATTCGTCCTCTTTCATTCTTGAAAAAATAAATCGTTTAAGCTGCTCTCAGCACTTTAACACCTTTAACAATATTCCAAACAAAGTAATAAATACCTACAATTGCAAAAGTTACATAGGTTACAATCATTCCGATTCCAACACTTGCGGATTCTCCAAAACTTAAACCGAATACACCTGAAAATGCCAATCCACCAAACAAAATTGCATATGGGAAAATGTGTGTCCAAAATGCCTTTTTCGCATGATATTTCACATCATCTTCTGCAATAAAGTAGACGATGATTGGGAATAGAAACGGTGCAAAGAAAATACTAAAATAACAAAGTGAAGATAAAATATTATTGCCTTTCATACGATTCACTCCTAAAGTTTCGTTGTTTTTATTACCTTTATTATGGCACTTCACTACTTTAGGAACTATCGTTTTACCTTTCAATCAGATTACATTTTCGTAAGATTTATTACTATATACGATTCGTTAGCCAATACTGTGTAATCGCAAAATATTCCCTCACATTTGACTGAATAATAATTGATTTAGGTGTTTTCGCAGGAAGTCCATTTACCTTCAACCCTTGTTTTTCAGCAATTTTTTTGGCCCGAAACATATGAAAATCATTTGTAACAATCATCCCTTTTTTCTTATTTGCTGGAATAAGAGACTTTGAGAATTCAATATTTTCATCTGTATTTGTAGAACGATCTTCCATTATAATTCTTTGTTCTGCAATATTTCGCTTCATTAATCCTTGTTTCATAGCTAGTGCTTCTGAAATGTCTTCTCCTTTTCCTTTACCACCGGATACAATAACAATCGTTTGTTCATGTGTTTTTAAATATTCCGCTGCTTTATCAATACGATATTGTAAAGAATAAGAAGGCTCTGTTCCTTTCACCTTTGCTCCTAAAAGAATCATGTAGTCTGCATCGTTCGGTGCTTCCATATGACCATGCTTATAAATGTTATATTGTAAAAATCCTATATAACCTACTATAATCATTATCACAACTAAACTATACTTCATCATCTTTTTCTTCTTTATCATTTACATTTACTCCTATTTTTTCTATTCTCCCATCATAATATGCTTGGAGTTGTTTTTATAGATTAAATTTCCAATACACCCTAAATTAACCTTTAAAAGTAATATTTTTAATAAATATGGGAATATTGGATTAGGTATACACAATTTATAATGTGAATTTGCATTAAGGGGTGTAAACATTGATTGTTTTTTTATGTAATGTAGCATTCGTATTTTTACTATTTCTCTTATCACTTAAACTGCTTGGAAAATCTGCACTTGCACAACTTACACCGCACGATTTTGGAGCAATTATCTTTTTATCCTATTTAGCTTTTCAAGCTATACCTGTTGATGGCGCTTTGCAAGCTATTATAGGTATGCTAGTAGTTACATGTCTCCATCTTTTCATTACAAAATTAAGCTTAATAAATAAATTGAATCGCTTCATCCTTGGACATCCCATTATTTTAATTAAACATGGAGAAATTATTTTTGAAAATCTAAAAAAAAGTAGATATCCAATCGCTGAATTGTTATCCAACCTTCGCGTAGCAGGATATCCTAGCGTACATGAAATCGAATATGCGATTTTAGAAGCCAATGGTGCGATTAGCATTTTACCTAAAAGAGAACTTATTCCACTCACTCCAAAGGATATACATTTAAATGTCAAATATGCAGGACTACCAATTGCACTCATTGTTGATTCGCACATTCAATATGATAATTTAAAGTTAATCCATAAAAATGAGAAATGGCTCCGTAATGAATTATTAGAAAAAGGGATTAAAGATATAAAAAACATTGCATTCGCTTCTGTTCAAGAGGCTGATGGTTCCTTTGCATTTAGTCTAAAACATAAGAAATCCCCTTAATTGATTAAGGGGATTGTTCTATCAAGCCACATGTTCTCTTTCTACATTTCGTACTGATACAGGATGAGAAATACGATTCATCCCAAATACAACAATCGCTGTTAACACTTCAGATACAGGCATTACAAGCCAAATTCCATTTACTCCAAACAACTTTGGCATAATCCATAAGAGTGGAATAATGAGTAATAAACCGCGGCTCAAAATAATCAAGATAGACTTTCTTGTTTGTCTCACCGATTGGAAATACTCTCCATATACAATGTTATAACCAAAAAATACATATTGAATAAAGAACAGACTCATTCCTGTTACAGTTAGTGTCAGTAACTCTTTTGATTGAACATCAAATAAACCAATAATGTATTTCCCAAAGAATAATCCGCTCACAATTGCTACACATCCAAGTACAATAGCTGTTTTGACTGCAAAGTTTAGTCCTTCCTTCAAACGTTCAGGTAAATTTGCACCGTAATGAAAACTTGCAATTGGTTGCAATGCCGCTCCAACACCTAAGAATACTAATAGCATCATGGAGTGAATACTATTCACTATTGCGTAAGATGCTATACCTAATTCTCCTGCATATTTCATAAAGGTTATGTTAAAACCAATCGTTACAATCGCTACTGTTATTTCTGCGGTGAAACTTGGAAAACCAATCACCATAATTTGTTTGACTGTATTCCATTCAAAATGAAATTTCGTCCATTTTAAAATGCTACTTTTTCTAAAGAAATGACTTAATAAAACAAGAAAACCAATTGCCGCTGACAGGATAGTCGCTGCCGCCGCTCCTGTTACACCCCAGCCAAAAATAAAAATAAAAATATAATCAAAAGCAATATTTAACAACGCTGTTACAACAAGTCCTGCCATCGCTAAATTTGGATTTCCGTCGTTTCGTATAAATGTACTTAAAATATTTTCTAATACGTATATCATTCCAAATGTTAATAATACAGTTAAATAGTCTAATGCATATGGTAAGATTACTTCATTAGCTCCAAATAAATAGGCCAAATCTTCTATTCTCCATAAACAGATGACCATTAAAGCACCAACAATTACAACAGCCACTGTCATAGACTGAGTAAAAATGGATCTCGCTCGCTCTATTTTATTTTCACCTAATGCTATGGAATATAGTGTAGCTCCGCCCATTCCAATCCACAATGATATAGAGAAAAAAATGGAAAAGGCCGGGATAGCAACGTTTACTCCCGCTAAGCCATTCGCTCCGACTCCTCTGCTAATCATAACGGCATCGATTACAATATTCACCGACATTAATACCATTCCAAGAACCGCTGGTATTAAATAAGATATAAATAAATTTTTCATTGGTTTTTCTCTTAATTTCTCAGTTGTTTCCATAATAAAATGCTCCTTTTCAATTCTCTGTTCACATTTTAAACCTTCAAGCAACTTGAAGGTCAAGTGAGAATTCAAAATACATTTTTGTTATACAACCTCTTACTTCTTTTTTATTACCGGGATTTGTATTTCTGTAACTTGCTCTTCTGGATTCTCCGTCACAGAACAGTCAATTAAAGCGAGCTCAATTGCATCTCCAGACACTTCATATCCTTTCTCCTTGATATCCATTAACAGCTTCTTATAAGTTCCATCCGTTTTTTCATATGGCCCATGGTGATAAGAGCAAGCAAACATCCCTTCTTTAATTTCATCTGAAGTAATAATTTGAAACGGCATATAATCAAGAAGAATAAAAACACTGTTATATGCTTGAAATTCATTTTGAAGCAACCCTTCTTTTGACACTGTCACACCTAGGTCTCCTGAAAATAAACTATCATCTATTTGCTTCATATTTTTTTGGAGTGAATGGATATAATATTCAAACATATCATCCGTTATATTTGGTGCAATAGCTAACGCTGTAATTTTTCTCTTTGGTAATTTTTTAAGTGTCACATTATTAGCTTTTGACTTTGTAGCTTCTTTCATCAAATCGATTTTATGCTTCATTTTAGCCAATGCATATTCAATTTCTCTTTGTTTTTTTAACATCATCTCTTGTTGTTTTTTAAGTAAATTTAAGGCATAAGATGGGTTTCTTTCATCAATATATTCCTTTATTTCTTTTAAAGAAATATTTAACTGCCGTAAAAATTTAATTGTATCTAAAAGTGCAAATTGGTCGATTGTATAATATCGATACTTTGTTTGTGGATCAACAATGGATGGATGAAAAATACCTTTTTCATCGTAATAACGTAATGTTGACTCCGCAATATTATGCATTTTTGCCATTTCTCCAATAGTAAAGCGTTGATTGAATAACATATTTTCTACTCCGTTTCTTTCAAATAAATTGATTCGTTAAAAACAAATTTGTTTTTCTTCCCCTTCATTATATAGACATTCATTCCTTATTCAAAATGAATCATCCCCATGAAAATCTTCCGATTTAACATTGATTTTTCTTGAAATTTATTATATATTTATTACAGGTTCAAATTACAAGTTCAAAAGAACTCGTATAGAGACCTCTTGTTTAATGTGTTTTACATATTAGTACATTAGGCAAACTCCGAGAAATCGTTTAATAAAAACAAAAAATGAAAAGGAGAGATGAGATGGAATTTTTCTTTCAAATTGCGTTAATTTTACTAAGCACCAAAATTGCTGGTGACATTAGTGTGAGATTAGGGCAACCTTCTGTACTCGGGAAATTAATTGTTGGTATTGTAATTGGTCCGGCGGTATTAGGTTTAGTTAACAATTCAGATTTACTCACACAGTTAAGTCAAGTAGGAGTTATTCTCCTTATGTTTATGGCAGGTCTAGAAACAGATTTAAAAGAACTAAATGAAAATCGCAATTCATCTTTAGCTGTTGCTGTTGGCGGTATTATTCTTCCATTTGTAGGTGGTTATGTTTCAGGACTAATTATGGGTATGGAACAATCAAATGCTGTCTTTTTAGGATTACTTCTATGTGCAACAAGTGTTAGTATCTCTGTACAAACACTTCGTGACTTAGGAAAAATGAAGACTCGCGAAAGCACAACAATGTTGGGAGCAGCTGTATTTGATGATATTCTTGTTGTTATTTTACTAGCATTTGCCATGAGTTTCTTAGGCTCAGGTGATGTAAGCTTAACAATGATTATTTTGAAAAAGGTTGTTTTCTTCCTTTCTATCATCCTAATCGGTTGGAAAGGTGTTCCAATGATTATGCGTTGGTTATCACCACTACGCGTATCAGAGTCTATAATTAGTGCGGCTCTTATCATTTGTTTCGCTTTTGCATATTTCGGTGAACTATTAGGAATCGCAGGCATTATCGGAGCATTTGCAGCAGGTATTGCTATCTCTCAAACAGATTACAAACATGAAGTAGAAAAGAAAGTAGAACCAATCGCTTATGCAATGTTCGTTCCTATCTTCTTTGTAAGCATTGGTATGAATATTACGTTTGCAGGCATTGGAGATAAAGTATGGTTTATCTTGGCTTTAACTGTAATTGCTGTATTAACAAAACTGATTGGTTGTGGCTTCGGAGCGCGCATGACAGGATTTGATTTACAATCATCTACAATCATTGGGTCCGGAATGGTTTCACGCGGTGAAGTTGCTCTTATCATTGCAGGACAGGGGCTTACTTCTGGACTACTAGCACAAGATTACTTTACAGCAATTGTAATTGTCGTTATTTTAACAACAATGATTACACCACCAATGTTAAAATATTCTTTCGGTGTAAAAGATAAGCAATTAAAACAAAGTGCATAATAGCTATATAGAGTACTAGTTTCATAATATAAAAAACGAGATGATTCTCTTCAAAAGACAATCATCTCATTTTTTATCATTTTAACTGAGAAGACCCCCTCCTCTAAACGAAGTGAAGGTGGGGGATGAGTCGGTTTTTTTAAATACGTTCCATCGCTGTCTTCAATGTCCCGACAACAAAAGCAATTTCTTCACTTGAAATAATAAGAGGCGGTGCTAACGTTAAAACATTATTATAGCCTGCTGTTGTCATTCCGTTACGTCCAATGATTAATCCTTTTTCTTTACAAGCATTCACTACACTGGCAATTTTATCATTATCAATTGGTTCTTTTGTTCCTTTGTCATTTACCAGCTCAATGCCAACTAGCAACCCTTTCCCTCTAATATCTCCAACAAGTGGATGATCATCTCCTATTCCTTCTTTTAATTGCTCTAATAAAAGCGATCCCATTTGTGCAGAACGCTCAATTAAATTTTCGTTTTCCATAATCTCTAAGTTTTTAAGTGCTAACGCACAAGCTGCTGGATTGCCACCAAACGTGTTAATATGACGGAAAAATTCATATTCTCCCTTTCCTTTAAATGCTTCATAAATCTCTTTCTTCACTGCTGTTGCTGATAACGGTAGGTATGCACTTGTAATCCCTTTTGCCATTGTAATAATGTCAGGCTTTACATCATAATTCATAAAACCAAACGCTTTTCCTGTACGACCGAAACCACAAATTACTTCGTCACTAATTAGCAATGCACCATGTTTTTGACACGTCTCATGAACAGCTTTCATATAATCTTGCGGGGGCATCAAAATTCCTCCGCCTGTAATAATTGGTTCCATAATCAATCCAGCTATCGTTTCACTTAGTTCCCACGTCATAACACGATCAATTTCTTTCACACACTCTACATCATAAATATTTTGTGACGAAATCTCTGGCATTCGGTAACAATCTGGTGGCGTAACATGTAAAAAGCCAGAAGCAAATGGCTCATACTGATACCTCCGCTGTGCCTGTCCTGTCGCTGCCATCGTCGCCATTGTATTTCCATGATAACCACGATAACGTGACATAAATTTATAACGGTGTGACTCTCCCTTATGAGCATAATATTGACGAGCAACTTTAAATGCTGTTTCATTCGCTTCCGATCCACTGTTAGAGAAGAAAATAACATACTCTCCTCCAAGCCATTCATTTAACTTTTCAGCAAGCTGAATTGCAGGTTCATGAGATTGTGACATTGGAAAATATGATAATTTTTGCAATTGCTCATACGCTGCTTCAGCAAGCTCTTTTCTTCCATATCCACTATTCACACACCAAAGCCCACTCATCCCATCTAAGTACCGTTTCCCCTCTATATCTTCTACCCAGCATCCTTCTGCTTTTGCCCCAACCATTGTACTATTTGGACTAAAAGGACGCATTCCATGCCACACATACTTTTCATCCTTTGCTAATAATGCATCTGATTGTTTCGTTTTCATCATACATTCCACCTTCCAAAACAACTTATATTTTCCCAAGCTGTACTGGCGCCATGATGAGATAAAACTTTTCCCTATTTATTTTCATTCCACATGAACAAAATAAATCCTACCGACTGCCGAGTAATATTTTCAAGCAACATTACAAAACAAAAGAGCTCTCCAAGCAACTGGAAAGCTCTCTTTCTTCTTAATGCGCAGACACGTCACTAACTCCATGACCTGTGTTAGATTTAACAAGGATTTCATCGAACTTCGCTGCATCTTCTTTCTTACTTGAAAAGATTGTCCCTAAATACGCTGCTAAAAATCCAAGTGGAATAGAAATAATTCCAGGTGTTGTATAAGGGAATAATGCTTTTCCAACAAAGATTGCTTTCCCAGCTTCAGGATTCCAAACATTCGGGCTTAGTGCCACTAATACGATAGCTGATACTAACCCAACAACCATTCCACAAATTGCTCCTGTTGTATTAAAACGTTTCCAATAAATTGTAAACAAAATCACTGGTAAGTTAGCACTTGCAGCAACCGCAAATGCTAACGACACTAGAAACGCAACATTTAACGTTTGAGCAAATAACGCTAAAATAATAGATAATACAGCTACACCAATTGATGCATAGCGTGCCATGGACACCTGCTCTTTTTCTGTTGATTTTCCTCGGCGAATAATTTCATTATAGAAATCATGTGCGAAAGCTGAAGCGGCTGTTAAAACTAAACCAGCTACAACGGCTAAAATCGTCGCGAATGCAATTGCAGAAACGAATGCAAATAAGAAATCTCCCCCAAGTGCTTTTGCTAATAAAGGTGCTGCCATATTACCAGCTGGATTTGCCTGAATAATTGCAGCATTCCCTACAAATGCAGCTGCACCAAAACCTAGGAAAATGGTCATAATATAAAATGCACCAATTAACCACGTTGCATATACAACAGACTGACGTGCTGTTTTCGCGTCACGAACAGTGAAAAAGCGAACAAGAATATGAGGTAAACCAGCTGTTCCTAAAACAAGACCTAAATTTAAAGAAATCGTATCTAATCCATTTTTATATTTCACACCTGGATTTAAAAATGCCTCTTTTAGAGGTGTTGCCGTTTTCATCTGCGCAAACATTTCTGTCACGCTAAAATTAAATTTAGCAAATACAATTACTGAAATAATAAATGTCCCTGCCATTAGCAAGACAGCTTTTACAATTTGCACCCAACTCGTCGCTGTCATACCTCCAAAAATCACATACACCGTCATTAACGTTCCAACAATTAAGACGGATGTCGTATATTCAATCCCTAATAATAATTTAATAAGTGCTCCTGCTCCCACAAGCTGTGCAATCATATAGAAAATTGAAATCGTCATCGTATTTAAAGCTGCAACTCCGCGCACTTTTCTCGCATCAAAACGTGCTGCGATCATATCAGCTAATGTATATTTCCCTAAGTTTCTAAGCGGTTCAGCAACCAGATATAATACAACTAAATAGGCAACAAGAAAGCCTATGCTATAAAAGAAACCATCAAATCCAGTTAATGCGATTGCGCCTGCAATCCCTAAAAAAGAAGCAGCTGACATATAATCTCCCGCAATGGCCAAACCATTTTGCCACCCAGTTAAGCCTCCTCCTGCCGTATAAAACTCGCTCGCATTTTTCGTCTTTTTCGATGCAAAATATGTAATGACGAGCGTACCAAGAACGATAATTAAAAAAAGTGCAAACGCCGTTACGTTCAAATTTATCCCCTCCCTTTTTGTATATCTTGAAGAATTTTTTGCGAAGTCTTGTCGAACGATTCCGCTTTTTTGTTATACATCATACATAACGACCACGTCATAACAAATTGTGTAAAAGCAAAGATCCACGCCCATGTAACATCTCCAAACGCTGGTGTATTCAACACTTTTGAATAAGAAGTCAAAAGCGGCAGAGCAATAAAAAAGCTTAAAAAGAAAATGCTCATCGGAACAATAAACTTTCGCTTCTTTTCTAGCAATGCTTGAAATTCCGCTGACTGGACGACTTCTGTATAATTTACCTCACTTTGCAACTTACGTGCTGAACTCTCTCGTTTCATTTGTCCTCTCCCCTTTCCTTCAATCCTTAAATAAAATTCCCCCTCATAAACCAAAAACTAAATTTTATAAATATTCAGAAACTTACATTTATTTTAGACAATCTCTTCTCCTCTGCAAAGATTTTTCGATAGACATTTTTCGTCATATTTTCCTAATTTTTTAATATATTTTTTTAAAATAAAAAGAAGTGCTCATCGCACCACTTTCTTGTCCTTCTCTTTTTCTAAGTTACGTGCCGTCCTACTTAATTCAACATCTTTTCCGTTTTTATAAGTTCCAAATAAGAAATCATAAACTGGATTCGACACACCAAACCAATAATTTTCATTTTTATAATGATGCAAAATATGTTGTTTTTTTTAGCCATCTACCAAAACCAGTCAAAGGACGGATTGGTCTATGCGCTATGTAATGTTTCCATTCATAGACGAGCAACATGATAATCATCCCAATTCCAAATGAAAATGTAATCGTTATATTACTTGTAAGTCCATACAGAATGAACAAATAAATTGCAAATCCTGTCATGCTATACCATACTGGTAAAAATAATAGCTTTAAATCATCCGGGTACACATGGTGATCATAATGTAATCTCTTTAACATTTTTAGGAGGTTTCATATGAAATAAAAACCGATGTGTTATATACTCATTGATTGTATAAAAAACGATTCCCGCAAGACATGATAAAATCGCCACCCCTGTAAATAATTGCATTTTCAAAATAATGATAAACAATATAAATACTCCAAACATAATCACAATATCATGTTGGAAAAAGAACTCCTTCATCACCCTTTTCATTCATCCTATCCCCTTTCTTAGAAAAAACAGCCATAACATATCGTTACGACTGTTTTCATTCTATCTATCTTATTCTCTTTTACTCACAAATTTGCTCGCTGTTCTATTGTAGAGAAAAAATTTTGCGAACCAAATATATTTTGTTTCGGTATAATGTGTTCAACTGCAAAGACAGTTACTTCACCTCCCTGTACCTCTCCAATAATCAGTCCCAGTATTGTATGATTTACAGCAAATGTTGGCTGCTTTGTTTGAAGTAGTCTTTCAACAGTTTGAAGAACGGCCTCATATAAAGGGTCCCTATCCGTTATTTCTTTTCGAATTTTTGGTGCTAATGTAATGATAATTTCTTTTCCATTAACTGTGGTTCGATACATAAAAATCTCCCCTTCAATCTTATATGAACAACTGTAAAGCTTTATACGCAAAATGAATCGAATACCCGACTAAGATAAAACCAGCTCCCGCTGTAATATAACCGAGTACCTTTGGTTTAAGCACTGTGCGTCCAAAATGAACAGAAAAGGCAATATTTAAATTCCATAAAATAATGCCACCAATTATGCAAAGACTATATAAAAAGGCCTCTTGTTTTGTTACTTTCGTGAGCAGTGAATTAAGCGTACTCCCATATACACCAAACCAAAAGACAAGATTTAACGGATTAGATACCGCAATTAAAAATCCTGCCATAAAGGATTGACGAAGTCCACCTACCTCTTCTTGTTTATATTCCATATTTGAATGTGAAATTCCTTGTTTTACACTTTGAAATCCTAAATAAAACAATAAGAAAAAACCTATACAATACATAAATGCTTGTACATATGTATACATAAATACAGAAGATAATCCAAAGTAAATAAGCAGCATAAATAAAATATCTGCACTCATGCCTCCTATCCCAACAAGCCAAGCATGCCAAAACCCACGTTCGATCCCTCTTTTTAACATTTCAATATTAATTGGCCCTACTGGTGCCGCTAGTGAAATTCCTAGTATAAATTGCTGTATAATTGCTCCAAACATCGCTCTATCCTTTCTATATCATTTTACTATTAGCTAATGTAAACAGTACTAAAAATAGACTAACTTTTATAAAAAATATACATATATAAAATGCCCTTTTTTATCCAAAATATGCAAAAAAGCCATCCTTAATGATGGCTTTCATTTTAGTACTTTATGATGAAATGGACATTTTCCTTCGATTGGTTCGATGTCATCTCCAATAAAATATTGTTTCCATTCCTGATGATTCGGATCACCATAGTGACTAATATTGGGATGTTTCGGCAGCTGATCCCACTTTTCCACTCGTTCTCTAACCGTTTGTCTGGAATATGCCCCTTTCGGTCGATCTCCTTCTAATCCATCAAATATGATCCGTGGCTGAAATCCTATAATGAGCGAATTTCCTAAATGCCTCGTTTTTCTCTGTTTATAGGCAGGAGCATTCCCAAATGCAAACATCGGCTCCCCACCAAATGAAAACTCCCATAAGTAATGATCTGGATTTTTTGGAATTTGCTCTGGCCATGGCTGTTCATCCTTTTCATGTAAATATTGTAGCACTCTCCAAAAGTACATGCGGTAATATTCGAGCGATCTTTCTTCACACTCTGGCTCAACAAAAAGAAAAAAACCTCTTCTTACAACTGGTCGCTCATTCATTAACTGTAAAAAAGAAAACAGAGTCTTGGGTAAATGACTCCAATCATCCTGAGATAAAAACGAGTAACGAAGTTCATTTTTCTTTAAGGCCGTTAAGCCAAAATAGCACGGAAAAGTTGGCTCTAATACAACATTAGAAAAATTCTCAAATTCTTTTGAAACCCAACTTGGTATATCACTCCTAGTTTTAATTTCTTGATTATCTAACAAATAAGACTTACTCATTCTCTCACCTCATTATGTACAGCATTCATTTAAGCATATTAAGAATATAAGTTGTCCTATACCATTTTAGAAACTTGTGTAAAAAATTATTTGAAAATACAAAAATATAAAACCGCTTACTTGACTAAAATCTACCATTTCGTGTATATTTAAAATATCATTTAGCAGAATATTCGATAATATAGCATTTTCAGTTTTATGAATTCACAAATATTTCAAATGAACTTCACTAAATGAAAAAGTAATCGTTTTTTAGGAGGAATTGTAACATGCAAGGAAAAGTAAAATGGTTTAACAACGAAAAAGGTTTTGGATTTATCGAAATTGAAGGTGCTGACGATGTATTCGTACATTTCACAGCTATTCAAGGCGAAGGCTACAAAGCTTTAGAAGAAGGTCAAGAAGTATCTTTCGACATCGTTGAAGGAAACCGTGGACCACAAGCTGCTAACGTAGTAAAACTTTAATCCAACATATAACAGGAGGTTACCTTATTTGGTAACCTCCTTTGTTATTCCTTTGTATATTTCCTTTTTGCAGAGTAAAAACTATGTGAAATGTGACAGAATACAAAGGAGGAATCGACAATGGGTTCACATGTAAATGATTTTGAAGAAGTAAAATTCCGCGTAGAAACAGCACAAAAAATGGTAGGTTCTGCAACAATTACAATGGATCCTGAATCACTGCAGCATGCGACAACTGCAGTAGAATCTGCACGCTCTCAGCTTGAAACAATGAAATCTGTTGCAACAGATTTAGACGAGCCTTTCTTAATGAATGAAGAAAAAAAACTAAGCCTATGCGAACACCAATTGAAAGAGGCTAAGCATTAAAAAAACATCCAGAGCTACCTCTGGATGTTTTTTATGATAATTGATTGCCATATTCTTTTAACTTCGCTCCCACTGTGCATTGCCGAATACAAAAAGAATGGGCATAGTACTTACTTTGTGTTTTTCTATAGTGTTCTTGTAAAAAACATCCTTCACAATACGTCTCTAATAAATCATTTACCTCTATAATGAGCTGCTTCTTATTCACCAGTGCACCTCTCTATTCTGTTACTTCCTTATGACTATCGATCGGTGTCCCTTCCAATGCTTGCGCGGCCAATTGATGTGCTTCTTTATTTTGTTTTCTTGTTACTGGCTCACAGACAAGCTTCAATTTCATTTGCTTTGCTTTTTGTTCAATTTGATCTAAATAGTGATTCAAATGTTCATCATAGCATGGCCACTGTCCAGCTAATTGCTGAAGTACGACTTGAGAATCACCGTGAAGCGTAACTGATTCATATTTGATTCCTAATTCTTCTAATACATCCATTCCATATAATAGCGCTGCATACTCTGCCTCATTATTATCATATATACCTTCTATGTAAGCATTTCGACGAACACGATACACTTTTTTCCCTTTTTTATAGTACACGCATATTCCAAGTCCCGCCTCTTTCGTTTCGATGTCATACCCTCCATCAAAGTAAATGCGAATTTCTTGCGGATCTTCTTCCACTTGTTTACTCAATTTTTTCATTTCTTTCAGCGTCCATTCCGCGCCCATTTCATCGTAAAATACGAGTTCTTTTACTCTTCCCGTTTTCTCAAAATCCACTGCAAATTGGAGAGCTTCTTCCATACTCATATAATCTGTTATTAATTCTGTTTGAAGACCATGTTTTGTTTTATACAACCAATTCATTTTATACTTCATACTATTTTCCCCTTATATAAGACTTCATATTTTTATTTTATTATATTTTACCAAGAGTCACAGTATTATATGCGAATGAATCAAATCATATTGTAAGTAACTACCATTATCTGAACTGAACTTAACTTAGATTGCTCTCCTAACTCACAAGAAAGGGGAGAGTCTGTATGATTAGAGGAGCTTCATCCCCCACTGATGGTTAGTTGAACCAATCGGGCTTTTACGAGCAGTTATCCCCCACCTATCTTCCTCATTTCTCTCTGGATCTTGAGGTAGGGGTCTTACTGCCCGTTAATGCGGGATAAAATGAAACTTTAATCAGTCCTCACAAATCGGGATAAAGCGATTACTTATAGAAATACTAACTTAGATTTAGCCCTTATCCTCTTCGAAAACAAAAAAGAAAATTCAGACACGTGTTATAGTAATGAAAAAACTATTAATTCTAACATCACAATCATTAAAGTTCCTAATCCAACAAATGCAATTTTTTTCTGAATCTCGGTTTCTTTACTGCTATTAGATATACTGAGAGAACTTACTTATATACAAATAAAGAGGCTACCCAATCCTTTCGATTTGGTTCAGCCTCTTTATTTATTACATCACCTTTTCAAATTGCACTCGTTTATTAATCCAATACATAACAGGCATACCAATTGCCATCACGACAAATTCACCAGCTGCACATGTAAGCCATGTAAATAAAAATGGCAGATCGAATGCAAGATGAAGTTCAATCGCTATCATAAACATTGTAACTGTAAAGATAACTGTATTAAAAATCATGCGCGCCCAAACACCCTTAATAAAACGCATGGAAATAATAGTAGCAAGAAGTGCAAGAATGGATTGCCCCACTCCAAATACTAAATCATACGCAATCATAGGTGAGAAAAAGAGATTTGTTAAAAATACCCCTAAGACAATTCCATAAATTGATTTCTTATTAAATACAACGAGATGATTAAACATCTCCGAAATACGAAATTGTACATTCGTAAAGCCAAACGGCTGAATAAGTGCTGAAACAGCAATATATAATGCTGCTAAAATACCATTACCAACTAATGTTTTTATATTCATGACAAAATCTCCTTAGTTTTTTTACGTGGGATGGTTTCGAACCACGTGATTCGTTTTTAAACAACAATTTTATATTGTACGCAATAGCAAACCATTCGTCAATAGATTCCTACCATCCACTACCCTTTTTCTTATAGACCACGTATAATAAAGAATATGAAAGATTTAGGAGGTTTCACTTCATGACAGCAACAATTCAAAATGAAAAAGTGATCGTTTCCATCTCTGAAAAAGGTGCAGAGTTACAAAGCGTTCGCTTAAAAGAAGACAACGCAGAATATATGTGGCAAGGAAATCCTAACTATTGGGGGCGCCGTGCACCAATTTTATTCCCAATTGTCGGTAGATTAGTGGACAATATATATTATGTAGATGGTAAACCTTATTCATTAACACAGCACGGCTTCGCTCGCGATCTTACATTTTCAGTAAAAGAGCAAAGTGAAACAAAAATTACTTATGCAGTCACTAGTAATCAAGAAACTTTACAAAAATATCCGTACGAATTTGAGTTACGTGTTTCTTATGAACTAGACGAGCAAAATATACATGTTACTTATGAAGTTATCAACCCTACTTCAAAAGAAATGTTCTTTTCTATCGGAGCACATCCAGGCTTCAATTGTCCTTTAATAGAAGGTGAATCATTTACAGATTACCATTTATCATTTAATGGCCCTGAACATTTAGAAACAAACGTTCTAAAAGGACCATTTCTTTCAAAAGAAAAACAACTAATGGTTGAAAACAAGACAGAATTACCACTTACATACGATTTATTCAAAAATGATGCCCTTATTTTTGAAAATATGAATACAAATGAAATTTCGATTCGCTCTCATAAACATAATAAGTTTGTAAAAGTAGCATTTGAAGGTTTCCCATTCGTTGGTGTGTGGACACTAGGAAATGACGCTCCTTTCTTATGTATCGAACCGTGGTATGGAATTGCTGATGAAGTAGAACCAGCTAAAGATTTCAAAGAGAAAAAAGGCGTACAATCCTTACAAGCAAATGAAACGTTTACATGTCGCTACAGCATTACAATTGGATAAAGTACATTTTTCATATTCTATCCCCCGCCCCTAGAAGTTTTTAGGCGGGGTGATTACTATCAGCTAACGCTATATAATAATGGAGGTATTCAATTTTGATTGAAGTATATATTGATGGTGCATCAAAGGGAAATCCAGGTCCTTCTGGTGCTGGGGTTTTTATTAAAGGTGTGCAGCCACCTGTGCAATTATCACTGCCACTTGGAATCATGTCCAACCATGAAGCTGAATATCATGCATTACTGGTCGCATTAAAATATTGCATGGAACATAATTATAGCATTGTATCTTTTCGCACAGATTCACAGCTTGTTGAACGTGCTGTAGAAAAAGAATATGCAAAAAACAAAACGTATGCACCACTTTTAGAAGAAGCACTAGCGTACATCAAAAGCTTTGATCTTTTCTTTATAAAGTGGATTCCAAATAGTCAAAACAAAGTTGCCGATGAATTAGCAAGAAAAGCCATTTTACAAAATTAATGGGGGTTTTAGTGTGAAAAAAGGATGGATTGCTCCTCTCGCTTTATTATTTGTCTCCTTTATTTGGGGAGCCACATTTGTTGTCGTTCAAAATGCAATGTCATTTGTTGGGCCATTTACTTTTAATGGTATTCGCTTTTTATTTGCTGGAATCATTTTATTATTTGTCCAATTTATATTCTCGAAAAAAACTTCAAAACAAGAAGTTCAACATAGTAGCATTGCTGGTTTAATTATCGGATTCTTCTTATTTATCGGTTATTTATTACAAACATTTGGATTACTCTATACCACTTCTTCTAAAGCAGGATTTTTAACTGGACTCAGCATTGTTATGGTTCCGATTCTTTCATTTATCTTTTTAAAACAAAGAGTTACACCTTTTATCATACTTGGCATTACTGCTGCAACAGCAGGCTTATATTTACTAACCGCTGGTGATTCTTTTCAATTGAATATTGGTGATATACTTGTTCTCGGCTGTGCAATTGCTTTTGCAGCCCATATTCTCATTAACGGAGTCTTTTCTAAAAAAATATCCCCTTTATTATTAAGCACATCTCAAGTATTATCTGTTGGAATTTTCTCTTCTATCTGTGCTTTTTTATTCGAGGACTGGAAAAAGTTATTTTCAATCTCTTTATGGACGAATTCTGCTTTTTTATTTGCTCTACTTGCAACATCCGTGTTCGCAACATCCATCGCTTTTTTTATTCAAACAGCTGCGCAAAAACACACCTCTCCAACAAGAGTTGCCATTATTTTCGCAATGGAACCTGTCTTTGCTGCATTAACAGGTGTTCTTGTCGCAAACGAACAACTTTCTATTCCCACAGTACTTGGTTGCCTTTGTATTTTCTTAGGCATGATCTTCGTTGAACTTCCTTCAAAAGCAAAAAAAGAAGCGCAGGCTGCGTGATGTTACGCTTGTAACGTCCACATAAAAGCCTTTGCGCTTTTTTTATCAGTAATTTCCTCTTCCTTCAAACGCTCCAATAAAGCGATAAAATAACTACCATCAAATTGTAGTTGATGTTTAATTGTTGCCTCAATCGCTGCATTCACAATCCCATCCGACGCACCAGTATACCCTTGACCAAACATAATAAACCCTTGTGCGTCCTCTGATAATTTAAATCCTTTTGTGTGTAAGAATGAAAGATATTCTTGTACCGTTTGCATGCTGTTCCCACCTACCAAAAAATTCTCCACTTCCTATCATACATTTTTTTAGGCTTTATGAGAATGAATTTTCTTTGACAATCTCTCTTAGATTTCTTGATTTCCTAAAAGATAAAAACAACACTAAATACTTCACTAATTTTCACTTTCTCTCCTTGGTTATATTGTAAGGTATTACATGATGTGAAGATCAATAAAGAAAATGAAATAATTCCCTTATATAAAAAGGATTCATGTACAGCATCACGAAATAAATAAAGTGTAACTTTAATCAACGGGAATTTTCTTTATTCCGTACCTGTCTCTCTATCTATATTCTAAACATCGAGACAAACTTATTACCTACAAATCACGAAATAAAAAGGAGAAATATAATGAAACAAGCTCTATTAATTATTGATGCTCAACAAGAACTTATTGATGGAAACGAGCAAGAATCTGCAGTATTTCATAAAGAGCAATTACTAACGAACATAAATATAGCCATTCAAAAAGCAATTCAATCCAATGCTCTTATTATTTTCGTCAGAGATACTGATGTTGCTTCTGGTATGGGGAAAGGATTTCAAGTACATGAGGAACTCAGAATTCCGCATGCAGCACAAATCATAGACAAACAAGCAACCAATTCATTTTATAACACCTCTTTACACGCCATTTTAAAAGAGAAAGAAATTGGTCATCTCGTTATAGGCGGCTGCAAAACAGAGCATTGTATTGATACTGCCGTTAGAACAGCAACTGTACAGGGATTTGATGTCACTTTAATTAAAAATGGGCATTCCACGAATGATTCTACGATTTTATCAGCCAAAAAAATTATTGAACATCATAATAAAACACTACATGGTCATTATAATGTGGATCATTTTTCTGTTGTTAGAGATGTCGAAGAAGATCTATTTTCCCCTATTCATAATCAATATCGAGAATAGAAAAATCACATTTATAAATTAAAAAGATTCCTTTTAAAAAAGGAATCTTTTTCATCCAAATATCTGTGCAGCAATTCCATATAATTCACCATTTCTTTTCAAAAATTGAGTGCTGTTTTTCAACATAATTGGTGGTTGATTTACCTTTTGAAATCCAGCTGTCTCGAGCACTGTCATAAAAAATTCTTTTCCTTCTGGTACATCAATTCTAAGCTTTCCTTTATAATCTTTTGCCAAATGATGAACAATTGTAGTTGCGATATGATCATTCGGCGCGACAATTGATCCTATAATTCTATTTTCTGGAGTTTGTACGCTCATTCCATATCCCACAATATAATTTTCTTTGTCTTTTACAACTATACATTGCTCAGATTGTTCAATTCTTCTCTGTATAAAATTACTTCTATTTACCCCGAAAGCGGCTTCATCTAACTTCACAATCCAATTACTATCTCCCTTATCATAATCCATAAAAATATGTTGCTCATTTCTATCGTAATCTTTAGGAGTTACATACTGATTACATATATACTTTGAAACATGACTAACCACTTGAAAACCTAATCTCTCATATAAAGGTCTTCCTTCTTCTGTAGCAATAAGCATAATCGATGTCTTTTCTGAAACACTTCTTATACAAACCTCTGTAATTTTCCATCCAATCCCCTTTCCTTTATACTGAGGATGTACAATAACCATACCAATAGATGCTAGTTTCTCTCCATATAGGATGATAGCTGCACTAGCGATTATTTCACCTTGCTTATTTTTCCCACCATATATAATTCCAGAATTAACAATTGTTTTAATTTCTTCTGAGCTATAATCCCATCCAACTGATTCAGATAAATTTATAAGATGCGGTATATCATTTCCCTGAATTCTCTCTATTGCAATCACTATCTACCCTCCTTCTATATTCCATAAATGAATGTCTCAATACAACTCCTTTGAAACTTTAATCAGTGGGGGTTTTCTTCATCCACCACTGATTATTAGCCCTCACCAATCGTTTTTTTACGGGCAGCCCGATCCCCACCTACCTTCCTCGTTTTTCTTTGAATCTTGAGGTGAAGATCTTACTGCCCACGAATAGCAGGATAAATAAGGAAGAACTCTATTATTCTTGCTTATTGATAATTCGTGCTAAATCCATAAAAAAGCTTAATGATTCAGGATTCGCCATTGAACCTTGATTGACTACCTTTTCTGCCGGAAATCCTAATAGAATTTTGCGAATTGGGACTTCTAGTTTTTTTCCACTCAATGTTTTCGGAATTTGCTCTACTACGTAAATTTCGTCAGGGGCAAACCGAGGCGAAACTTTTTGTTTTATTTCAGCTCTTATTGTTTCTTTTAAGTTATCACTCATATTTACTTCAGGTTTTAATACCACAAATAGCGGCATAAATGATCTACGTCCAAGGAGCTCTAAATCCACTACTAAACTCTCTATAATGGCATCCAGGGACTCAACTACACGATAGATTTCGCTCGTCCCTAGACGTACCCCTAGCCGATTGATCGTAGAGTCTGATCGCCCGAAAATGACACAGCTGCCTTTATCATCAAATTTAATCCAATCACCATGTCTCCAAATCCCTGGATACATCTCAAAATAACTTTCAAGATAACGCTTATTATTCTCATCTCCCCATAAATATATAGGCATAGATGGCATTGGAGAAGTTATAACCAACTCTCCAACTTCATTAGTAATCGAATTCCCTTCATCATCAAATGATTGTACGTTTGCACCTAAAGAACGAGTTTGTATTTCACCTGCATAAACAGGCAATATAGGAGAGCCACCAACAAATGCAGTACATACATCAGTTCCTCCACTGGTCGAAACAAGCCATACATCTGTTTTCACATTTTCATATATCCATAAAAACCCTTCCACAGGTAGAGGTGAACCAGTTGAACAAATAGCCTTTAACTTAGAAAAACTGTTTCTTTCTTTCGGCTTAATCCCAAATTTCATACATGCACTTAGGAAACCGGCACTTGTACCAAAGAAAGTCACACCAACTTCTTCGGCAAGATCCCATAATCTATGTATACTAGGATAAGATGGGCTGCCGTCATATAAAACAATTGTACCTCCAGCTAAAAGACCACCCACTAAAAGATTCCACATCATCCACCCTGTCGTTGTAAACCAAAAAAACACATCATCTCGGTTAACACCTTGCTCAACTAATAATGTCTTAAGCTGTTCTAATAATATTCCACCTTGACTTTGTACAATTGGCTTTGGCAACCCTGTCGTTCCAGAAGAAAATAAAATCCAAAGAGGATGATCAAATGGGACCTTTTCGAAAACAAGATCACAATCTCCTCGCAATAGGTCATTCCAATACATTGTACGATTATTCAATTCAGAATCATTACTGCCAACATAAGGGATTAAAACTGTCTGCTTTAAGGTAGGTAGGCTCGATTGAATTTCCGAAACATTTGTTATTCTATTCTGAATTTTACTATTATAGGAATACCCGTCGACTGCAAATAAAATTGTCGGTTCAATTTGTTTAAATCGATCAATAACAGTATTTGTCCCGAAATCAGGAGAACAGCTGGACCAAACCGCTCCAATGCTGGCACATGCTAAAAAAGCAATTATAGTTTCAGGAACGTTAGGCATATAAGCCACAACACGATCTCCTGGTTTAACCCCTAATTCCTTTAGAGAATTGGCCACCATCGCTGTCTTTTCCTGAAGTTCTTTCCAGCTTAATTCTGTTCTCGGAGTGGTTTCTGATTGAAAAATTACTGCCGGTTTATTTTTTCTTGCATTTCGAAAAATATGTTCCGCATAATTTAAAGTAGCACCCGGGAACCATTTTGCCCCGGGCATCTTTCTTGATTCTAAAACTTGATGATACGGTGTAGTAGAAATAACTTCGCAATAATTCCAAATACTTTTCCAGAACGCTTCAAGTTCTTCAACAGACCATTTCCATAGTTCCGTTTGATTTCCAAAAGATAGCCCCTTCTCTTGTTTGAGCCATTTCATGAAAAGACTGACACCTGAGCTTTCTATTTGTTGCTGTGATGGCTCCCATAACAGCACACCTTCAGTAATCGCTTTCATTATTATTCCTCCTTAGCTATCAATTTTTTAAAGAAGTAAATAATAACTATATACAGCGTATGCTCTTAAAAAACCTTTTTTCAGAAGGGAGAGTTCGTGATTTAATAAAATGAAACTTTAATCAGGAGGGGACTTCTTCATCCCCACTGATTATTAGCCTTCACCAATCAGGCATTTGCGCGCAGTTAATCCCCCACCTGACTTCTTTGCTTTCGCTGAATTTTGAGGTGGGGGTCTTACTGCCCCGAATAGCGGGATAACAAATTACTTTATCAATATTCCATTCAATTCTTTCTGAAATATCATAATTTCTAAATCACTTTTTAACATCTTTTCAATATCGTATTTCATAATACACTCTCTTACCTCTGGTTGAAACATCACAGTGGTATCATATTTATCTTGAAACCACTTTTGTTTTCTTAGTAACTTGAATTTTTCGTTAACGATCCTTTGTTTTTTTGATGGAACAGAAAGAATTAATTGTAACGCCACCTTTTCTATTAACTCACTCATTTCATTCCCCTTCTTTCTCCGTTACAACCCCGCTCTTAAGTATGATCCATATATAAATAAAACCCCTTCGAATCATAAATGAAGGGATTTTACATAATTTTTTTATCTTATTCAGTTACTTGATACACGATATGATACATGCCTTTTTTCGATTTTTTCTTCTATTTCTCTTATATTCTCTTTATCGCTTAATAATAATTGTTTATTCTCTATCAATAATTGTTTAAATGATTTTCGTATTTTTTTTCGCATATTTAATTTCCTCCTTCACTATTACAAATAACTTATCAAAGGATCATTTATATAAAAGATAAGTAATTATCTGTGTAGTCTTATAATAAAAGATTCGTGTGAAATCTATTTGAATTCCAAATGAAAACTAAGTATTTTTTCTGATAACTTTATCGATTAAAAGAAATCACATAAAAAATAACGCCTAATCAAAATATATTTGATCAGACGTTATCTATAGTGGTAAGCAATCTCTCTAGCATTGCTTTTACAGCATATTTATAAATATTTCAGGTCTTCCCCAGTTCATTTGGTCGCAAACAAATCGTACTTTCTCTTCATCAATTGTATGCAGTCCTTCTTCTAGCGAGCATGAAATCGGAACTTCACAATGAATTTGTGCTAATTGTAATGATATGTTTAAATTCTCCAAATCATTTTCAATTTTTGTACGCTGTGCTTTTGTTAATGCCGCTATATTTTCTAATACTGCCGCTACGGTTCCGTGTTCTTGAATTAGTTTATATGCCGTCTTTTCGCCAATTCCTTTTACACCTGGATAATTATCACTCGTGTCTCCCATAAACGCTTTGGCATGAACGATTTGCCAAGGCTCTACGCCTTTTTCTTCCATAATCTTCTCTGGCGTATAATACTCATAGTTTCCGATCCCCTTACGAAGAAGCATTACCCTAACATTTGTATCAACAAGCTGTAATAAATCTGTATCGCCTGTTAAAATATATACTTCTGCCTCACTAGCGTATTCTTTTGCCAACGTACCAATACAGTCATCAGCCTCATAGCCTTTCAGTCCAATTACAGGAATAGATAACTTCGATGTCATCTCTTGCACGAGATCAAATTGCGGAATCAATTCTTCTGGTGGTGCTGCACGATTTGCTTTATAGTTTGAGAAAGATTCTGTTCGGAATGTCGTACTTCCCATATCCCAGCACGTTACAATATGCGTCGGTTCAATCGCTTGCGCCGCTGTTAATAAATGTTTCATATAACCATGAATCCCGTTTGTTGGGGTACCATCTTGTCGTTTCATAAATTGGCCGTAAACACTTGTTGCGTAAAAGGCACGAAATAATAGTGCCATGCCATCAACTAACAATACTTTTTTCATAATTCCTCTCCTACTAACAAAAAATAATAACCTCACGTTATCACGTAAGGTTATATAAATAGATTACCATTCTACGTTTCTGTTCAACTTTATCTATTATACAATGTTTTCATATATTTAGCACCATTAATAGTTTAACATGTTTGACTACAGCATGTATGAAGCAATCCAGAATACGTGTTTTTACCTGTTGAAACGACCACAGCCTTCGCAGTTCCATTTACAACATGTGTGCCTTTAAAACATACATTTTCAAGTTGAAGTGGATTGTAATCTTTCATTCGTTTTAACGGAATAAAACGTTTGCGTTCAAGATGATAACAGCTTTCAAATTTCTCTACATTCGTTTCTTTCCCTGTTAGCACCGATTCATTTACTAACAAATCCTCTGCAAAAATAATACGTACATCAGCTGGAACTGTATCACCTGCTGAAAGAAAAATCATATCCCCGGGAACTAGCTCCTCAACTGGAAGTTTCATTATTTTTGATTCGCTATTCATCTCCGCAGTTGTACATCCTTCTATCCTAGAAACAGTAACCATTACAATCTCACACTGATTTTGATTATGAACACGTTGCTTTGTAAATCCAGGGAGCATTTCACATAATTTCATCATTACATCAAAAAGAATTGCTCTTTTTGAAGGTAATTCATTTTTCCCGTACACATGCATGCGTTTCTGCGCTTCTTTAATAGAAAGACCATCTCTTGTCGTTTTAAAATAAGCAAATACAGACTTTACATCTCTTGTTGCAATTTCAATTAACAAGTCTTTATTTTGTTTTAACATAGATTGCTCTTTCATCATTCTTTTACTTTGTTTATGAGACATGTTACCCACAAGTTTATTTACATATAACATATTATCGTCTCCTCCTTTACAACTTAGGAAGAAACGCTTTGTTTCTCAATTTATCTCACTTTAACAATGGATATCCCTAAACTCAGTTAAAGTGTCTACGCTCAACTCATAATTATTTCAGCACATAACTATAAGCTGCCCGCTATTTTAGTGATAAATTATAGAGGGAGGAACAAGTCGTTTCCTGCCTACATCATATATTTTTGTTTTGCAGTATATGGGTAACGGAACCGAGTCAGAATTTGACATGCTCCTCACCTCCTCTTTCATTTGTTAGTCAGTATTTATACTATGGAAATGGTCATAGTTTGTTAATAAAAAGACCTTTACTCATAAGCGAGTAAAGGTCATTACATACGTAAATAAGCGATTCCTAATCAACATAGAAATCTGCGAACCTCTCCCTCGCCGAGTTTTAGCACTGTATAGCATAGGTACATTACCAGCTACGTTAAGAAAAACCTTAATTCGATCATTCCTGTTGACCCATTGGCGTCTCTCGACATTTTTGGGCAGTAGCATTTCTCTATACAGGAGCCTCACCTAACAGAGACTTATTTTTTTATTACATAGAAAATGTTACTCCTATTTAAAATAGATGTCAACACCTTCAGTTCAAGGTTTTTCAATACGTTAAACACCCAGCAATCACGATTCCGATGGAAATTGATAAAAACATAAGGAAAAGTCCGACGGCCTGATTATCTTCTTCGATGCTTTGATTGATATTAAAACGCGGTGTGAGCCATTCAGCTAAATAAAACACAATAATCTGTGCTAAAATTCCAATCGCTCCCCATAAAACCATATCCAAAAATGAAATAGAATTAGCTGCGGTCGAATACAAAACAATAGCAAGACCAAGAAGTCTTCCTCCAAGTGCATAACTTGCTGCTTTATTACCTTTCGCCATTAACGAAAATTCCTTGACTTTCGTTGTCACTTCCATAAGAAACAGACCGATACATAAAAGACCGATTGAAATCGCTAAATAAAGTAAGAAATTTATCATTTATAATCCTCCTTTTTAATTCCTACAGGTAAATAATAAGATTCATTCCCCGTAATTTTTTCACCGGCACGTATACCAATACTACTTGGTTTTCCTGCAATTAAAAACGATCCAAACACATGCGACAGCTCCTCGTTTCCCCTTTCAGTCTCAAGTGAAACAACTGGAAGCTTTATATATTTTTGAAATACAGGAAGTTCTTTTTTATACGTTTGATATGAATTTTGATTAACAATATGGGTGTCTTTGTCACGAATTGTAACCGTGTCGCCTTCTCTACCGAACGAAGGCTTTTGAACAAAAGAACTTTTCCCTAAAAAAGGATCCTGTTCTAGGTAAGTAGGGAGCATATATTTTTTTATCCATTGTCGTTCCTCATTTGTATAAAAAGCGCCCGCCTCGGCCAATCCCCAAATCAGGCATTGAATCGATTTTGGCTGAAGCAGAAAGGATGAGATAGGATTTATAATAAAGAGCTTTCCTTCCTTTACAAGTTGCAGTAGCTCAATCCCTACAAGATCTCCGGTTTTGGGATCCCTGTCCTCAACCAAGTCTTCAATAGGATATGTCTGACGATACAAAATATCAATTGGCACACCGTCTCTGTCGACCAAAGCATCGTCAGTAATTCTGAGTTCTGGCATTGACATCATTTTGTTTTTAACCTGACATAGCTGACTCAAATACGCAGTCGTATTCCAATCCTCTATATTTTCATGATGGGCTGTGAAGACAACGTTTGGACTTTCTATTCCCTTAGCAGCCTCCATCACTGCTTTTGTGATACCAGAAGAGAGAAGACGTTCCTGATTCTTATTCGGATCATGATAATCTAATTCTTTACAAACCACTCCATTCATTTGAAAGCATTCCACGATAAAAGTTGGAGTATCACTATTAAACTCAAGCATTTTGATACCACTATCCTTCAAAACAAAATCAAACCGTGAAATAATAGATTCAGGAAACAGAGATTTCATTCTAATAAAAGGCAAACTTGAAGATGGAAAACCAAATTCAAGAAGCTGAGCGTCAGACAAGGTCCGAAGAAGCCTAGCAGTCTTAAAAAATACTTTCCCCATTCTTTCTGTTGCTAATTGCAAATCTTGGATTATTTGTTCTGTTATTTCAAAAACATGAAAAAGGCTATACTCACTCCCGTATAAGTCAGACCAAAAGTGAGGGAACCTTGAATAAAATTCACTTCGTTTCTTTATGTAAAGCGACATAATTTAACCTCCGAATCCACCCTTTGAACCGCTTCCAATTCCCCCTTTAAAATTGGACGAAGCTTGGTAGGACTTAAATTCAGATGAATTTTTGAAGGTGGATTTATTTTGATAGTATGTACTACCGTAATAATAATGCCCATGATAACTTGAACGGTTGTCATCACATCGCCACACACCAAGTTCATCATCCCAATCCCAATCAGCACAACTCTTATCCTTCGGTTTTGGAGGGAGATCTTCTGTACATCCAGATAAAGTGCTAGTCATTAAAGAAGTAAGAACACCTGTTACTAACCATTTGGTTTTTGTCACTTTCCAACGCTCCTTTGTATATTATTTTTTTATTATAATAGAATTCATGATAAAATAGAAGAAAAAGGAAGAGGGAGTACAATTGCGGTTAGAATATCGACTCAATGATGAAGCGAAACAATACCCCGCCCTATGGAGCTACGCGAACATTCCTGTTTCCGAAACCGTCGCAAGGATGACTTGTGAGTATTTCATTAAAGAAGGAGATACATATGTCGTAACAGCGACCGCGATGGATCCTGATGGAACAGCAGTATTATATGTCCAAAAAGAAGCGTTCTTCGATGATCCTTCAGAGCCTACATATTCCCATATAGGTTTTGAGATTAGAGAACTACAAGAGGCAAATTCAATTTTAATAGAAAGTAAAGATGTATGGAACCATGACGAGATTTTAACGTATCTCCATTCAGATATTTTGTACGTTCAAAAAGACGGAATATTTATGGAACTCGCCTTAGATTCCAGAGAGATTGATGAAGACCGAAAGTGCTATGTTTATTATGGAAATTTTACAGGTGGGCACAGATAAAGTGAAACTTTAATCAGTGGGGGTTTTCTTCATCCCCCACTGATTATTAGTTGAACGAATCGGGCTTTTACGGACAGTTAATGCGGGGTAACAATCAAATTCTAATCATTTCCATAGTCCCGATAAAAGGCTCCTAAAACAAAAAAAACCTTACGTATAAAACGTAAGGTTTTTTATATAGCCCCACACATGCCGTTCTCTCTAGATGTCCATAAACCTGCTCTCACAGGTGGATGTTCTCATAAATGCTTTCAGCTTCCTTCTTAAAAAGATGGCATGCTGTTTACATTTAAATATTGAACTTCCGTATTATACTTATTGGTTTAAGACATACATAAGCTACGTACACCTTAGGAATTTTATATAATGTTAGTTAAAATAAGACCCCCGCACGTGCCGTCCCTCGTAAATGTCCAAAAACCCGCTACTCGCAGGTGGATGCCCTCACAGCTACCGTACATCTTCCTCCACATGGAAGGCTTGATGATGGTCGCTAAATGTTGAGCTTCCGTATAACTAACATCGGTTTTAGACATAAATAAGTTACGTACACCGCAGGATGTTTTATTTACTTGTCGTTATCTTATCACATTGCATGCAATGTGTAAAATGTAATGTTTTGAAGCAAATTCTTGCTTGTGACCTTATTTTAATACAAAATATTTTTGCATGCAAGAGGTTACTGTCCTTCTTTTACAATTTGGTTTTCTGGATAAGAAATCCAATCACTCCAGCTTCCAGCATATAACTTCACGTTACGAAAACCAGCTGTTTGTAACGCTAATACATTCGGGCATGCTGTTACACCAGATCCGCAATAGACGATTGTTTCCTTCTCTTTACTAAGATAGCGGAAACGATCTTCTTGTTCCTCTTTATCTTTGAACTGACCTTCCGATGTGATTCCATCTTTCCAAAAATAATTTTCTGCTGTTGGAATGTGACCAGCTTTAGGATCAACAGATTCTTCAGCGCCAGCATAACGTTTTGGCTCTCTCGAATCAATTAACGTAACATCTGCATTTGTACGAATTTTTTCTTTCACATCTTTCATCGTTACAAGCATGTTGTCTTGCACATTCGGTATGAATTTTTTCCGTTCAATGGTTGGAACTTCAGCTGTTGTAGATAAATTTTGGTCTTTCCAAGCAGGAAACCCACCATTTAACACATATGCTTTTTGATGTCCTACATATGTTAATAGCCACCATAGACGCGAAGCCATTGCACCAGCTTGACTATCATATGCAACCACTGTCGTATTTTCATCAATACCAGCCTGAGAAAGCTTTTCGGCAAAATTCTCAAGACTTGGGAGTGGATGACGACCACCATGCTCCGTAACAGCGCTTGATAAATCAAGATTTAAGTCAAAATATAATGCATGGGGAATATGTTCTTTTTCATACTGCTTTCGTCCCCAATTTGAATCAGCTAAGTCAAAACGACAATCGACTACACGGACATGTTCATCTTCTATGTGATCACGTAACCATTCGACTGTAACAATCATGCTTAACGACCTTCTTTCTCTTGCAGACGACCTACATACTCCATAACCATATCTTCTGTTACAATTTTACGTTGCGGTGCAACACCTCGTTTAGCAAGAGCATTGATTTGCTTCGTTACCATATTAATTGCATCTACTGAGAAATGTTTTCCATTTGACGCAAGTGCTACTGCTGCTTCAATTGCCGCTTCACGCTGTGCTTCTAACTGTAAAAATGTTGTCACAATTTCATTTTGTTTACGAGAATGTGCTGTAATTGCTTTATGTACTTCCATCTTCTCTTCCCCCTAAATAATTTATACTTTCTCGCCAATTCTTCATAAGAAAATGACTAGAGTTCTATTGTAAGCCGAATCATATCTCGGCATACAATCCCATTTTCAATAATCTCTTCTTCATAATGCTTCGAAAAGTAATCAAAATCAATAGAAAAAATACGAAAACCACATTTTTGATAGAAAGCAAGCTGTGAAATACTAGAATTCCCTGTCCCTACCTCAAGGTTATGCATGTGTTTTTCTTTGGCAGTTGCAATTGCATGCTGTAATAACTGTTTTCCAAGTCCTTGCCCTTGTATTTCTTCTGAAACAGCGATATTCATAATTTCCATTGTTTGCGGTCTTGTTTCAAGTAATACATATACGCCAATAACATTTTCTTCATATTTTGCAATATATAAAAGACCTCTCTTCAAATATGAATTAATTTGCCTCTCACTGGGATCAGCAAGCAACAATAATGACATCGGCGCCTTATCTTGCGAAATACGTTCCATGACAATTTTCATGAAATTTCCCCTTTCTCTCTTGTTCTAAACCCTCCTTGTCTACCATAAGTAATACAAAGGAGGGATTCACCATGGACAACAATGAGAAAAAATGCAACGTCATCTCGATTGATGGAAAGAAAAAGAAAAACGGAACATATTCCCACCCAAAATTAGTTGTAGATGGAAAAACATATGAGTTTTCTTCATTCGTCTTATGCGGTGAAACACCAGATGGCAGACGGTTAGTTCTGACTCATATGATTTCTACAGATGAATTTGCAGGATTCGTAAAATCTCTGGATGCTGTATTACAAAAGAAAATTGAACGAATCTTTTTTTCATAGAGCTTATAAAATATGAATTTCTTTTTCGATTGCTGCTAACTGTTTCTGTAATTGTTCCTTACTTTGTTCATATAGCGACACATCAATTGTCTCTGCTAAAGCGAATAATACACTTGCATAATATTGCTTAACATCTTCCTGCATCACTTTTTTGAATAAGTCCCATTTCAATTCCCATTCTTGTTTATAATGCTGGATAAATATCTCTTCTTCATCAGCTACATATTGGGATACGACAGGCTCAAGTGATTCCTTCGTATCTTCCTGCATTGTTGCTTTATCATTTTTTTCAAAGAAACTTTTCTCATTTTTGAAATGAGATAATGCCTTTTTAAAATGCTTTATTTCTATAGAAGGAAACGGCTCTTTATGCGTAATAACTTGGTATTCATAATCTGCTGTCCCATTCATAGAAATAGATTCGTTTTCCAACTTACATTTCACTGCAATTTCATCTTTTGCACGTTGCATCGCTTCATCCATCCATTTTTCAAGACGTAGTGACGTTGCTCGCATTTCCTGTAATAAATCATGTTGGATAAAGGCTACAAGTTCCATGAGACATTCTTGCAACTTAATTTTCACATTTCCATCTGTTCGAAGGGATGCTGGGTTAATAAATTCAGTAAACACATCGTTATAACGTAAAAATAGACGTTGCTGCACATAATATAACAGTTCTTTCACTTCATTTTGCATCGCTTGCTCTTCTGCAAGTACACTATACGATGAAATAATATGAAGTAGCTGCTCACGTTCTGCTTCATATTTTTTTATTTGTTTTTCTTTCTCATCGTTCCCTTGCTTTGCTCCTTGTATCATATTTACAAGAAGCTGCTCAGCACTTTGCAATGCACTATATAAAGAATGGACAGATACGAGCATTAAATCACGCATCATAAAGGATGTAAATGATTCTTCAAACTTTGTAATCCCCGAATTTTTCAAGATACCATACTTTTCTTTTGCAATACTCTTTCCTTGTTTCTCCTCAAGTGCACATAAGCTCGAAATTGCAAATAGACGTGGATTTCGGATACCGTATTGCAGGAGCTGGTCTGCTATATAGCCTTTTACCATTTCAAGTTCATCCTCAGACTGAGCTAAATCCGCTGCGTTAATTAAAAAGAACATTTTATCAAGCGCAAATGTATCTTTGACACGGCCAAGTTGAATTAAAAATTCACGATCCGCCCTTGAAAAGACATGATTGTAGTATGTTACAAATAAAATCGCATCAGCGTTTTTAATATATTGGAATGCAACGTCTGTATGTCGAGCATTAATAGAATCTGCTCCTGGTGTATCAACAAGTGCAACGCCTTGTCTTGTTAAAGCACAATCATAGTATAATTCCATATATTCAACAAAACATGATTTCTCTTCATTCGCTACATAATCAGAGAATTCCTCTAACGTAACTTGCACTTGTTCTCCCAAATGATTAGAAACTGCTTGATATCCCCTCTGCACTGCACGTAAAAAACTAAATGTTGTTTTCTGCTTTCCACTTGGTGACGGGTATTGTAGGATTGTATCTATTTGTAATAACGCTTCTTCAAATGTCTTTATTTCATAATGAAACAATTTATAAACTGCTTTCATATCTTCTAATAGCGCCTGCTTCGATTTAAACTGAACAATTACTGTGCCGTGAGGTTTGTCTTCTGTAATCGGTAAAATCTGATTAATCGTCGCCGTTGTTGGATTTGGTGATACCGGGAGTACATTCGCACCAAGCAATGCATTTGCAAATGATGATTTCCCTGCACTAAAAGCTCCAAATAACGCTACTGTAAATTGCTTTGTTTCAACACGTTTTCTTTTCCCGACAACTTCTTGATGCAAATGTTTAAGTGTAGGAAGAGTTTCTAATATTGTTTCCGCATCTTTTACTTGTTCTAATATACGATGAATATTTAATGTTGCTGTTGTTTTTACATTTTCTTCCTTATACGAAATACTATCACTTTGTACCTCTTGTTCTTGTAATGTAAACTTCTCATTTACAACCTGTTTCTTCCCTTGTAATACTTTTTCTACTTGCAATTCATTTGGCACCGGTACATGATCGCTCCAAATACCTTGTAAGTAATTCTCGTATTTATCATACGCCTCAATATATTGTAATTTTGTTTCTTTTGCTGTCTGTAACATAGTATATTGCTCAATTTCTTGTTCAATATGAGCAATCTCTTTCTCCATCTTTTTCCGTAAAACGCCCGTGCTTTGCTCAAAAATTTGCTGTGCTTTCATAAAGTAGCGTTTCTTCAGCTCATTCGCAACATCCGCTGTATAAAGAAGCAAGTAATCTCCTGTAAACCCTGCACCTTGTTTAATGGTTTCTGCTAATAATTCTGGACCAAAAGAAATTCGCAGTGCATATATGTCTTTTCCGACTTCTTCTGTAAACATCCCTTCATCTTTTAAGAAAGCCACAATAAACTCTTTCACATGAAAATCAATCTGTGTTTCAACGGTCTTCCCTAGTGCTGAATAAAATGCATCTAAACGCCGCTGTTTTTCTTGCTCTGTTTTTCCTTTTGCAAATAGCAAACCAACTTTAAACTTCGTTAGCTTCGTTTCTAAATATTGATTTGCTAGCTCTCTCATTTCAAATGGCATTAAGTAAGCATTGTCTAATATTGCTTGCAATCCTTTTATAAATTCATTTTTCACGTCCGATTCTTTACTAGCCACACGTCGTTTATTTTCAATAAGCTCTTCTTTCTTTTCCATTACGTCTGTAAGCGATAGAGGTGATGCTAATTCTTTTTGGTAGGGCATTAATTGTTTTTCATTTTCTGCAAGAATAAATGAAAAATGTTCTTGTAATAAATATGCCGTTTCTCTTTCCATACCATTGCCCACATACTGCTCACGCTCTTTCATAATCGAAGAAAGTAATTTCTCTAATCTTTGTATTTCATTATACGGATGGTTCATCATTCGTAAAGAAGTATAAAAAATACCATCTACTTCAATATCCCAGTTAGAAAACGATTGACTCACACTTTGCCTATAATCTTCAAATGATAGCTCATTTTCTTTATGCTTATCGATTTGATTGATAACAAGATAAACTGTTTTATTACGCTGCTTTAATTCTTTCACAAACTGCAAATTCACTTCTGACTGAACATGGTTATAATCCATCATGTAAAAAATAACATCCGCAAGATGCAGTGTTGATTCTGTTGCTAATTGATGCGCATCATCTGTTGAATCAATTCCAGGTGTATCAACGAGCATAACGCCATCAGGAATTGGCGCATCATTTCGATAAATATGAACGCTAATTATTTCATCACCATTTTTACAAAGCTGTTTCAATTCTTCCGCCGAGTATGCACCATCATATTCATAATGCTCTCCAGATTTCACTGTCACAACAACACGGTCCTGTCCCTTTTCAATTTTAACAACGTTCGCGCTTGTCGGAATCGGACTTGTTGGTAATAACTGCGCTTTATATAAGTGATTCATCATTGTCGATTTTCCAGCAGAAAAGTGACCGCAAAAAGCAATCATAAGCTGTTCTTGCTTATATTTTTGAATCACTTCAAACAACTTCAAACTATTTTCCGTATCACCATGCTTCTGCCATTCTTCATAAAAACAAACAAGCTTTTTCATACTGTTTGTCTGTACTATGTTTGTCATCCCCTTGTTCCCCTTTATTCCAAGATGTATATACCCTACTATCATACTAAATTTTCAGGATATTCTCATTAAAAATAAAAAATCCCTTTCATTCTTTTGACAGATGAAAGGGATTCTATGTAAGTTTGTTCATTTTGTTGCTCCGACTCCATTTAACACATATTTTGTAACGACAGCATACACAGCCACCGTTCCTGCAACTAATGCATATACCATATTTAGCACACCAACCTTTTTTGATAATGATTATCACTTTTGAGTATATTTTATCATTAAAGAGAATCATTATCAATATTAATTTCTAAAAAAGAAGCTCCTTGAAAATAAGGAGCTTCTTTACTACCTGTTTTAAAGGAGTGAAAAACTTGCTGTGCATCCTTATTATATCTCATAACAAACATCTTAACAGTTTCAAAAATTGGAAATCCCCTCTATCTCCTTTTGATAACATTTTGTATAATAAAAGGGCTTTATTCAAAGGAGGAAAATAATGGAACGAAGTGTTTCGAACGGTGAGAGGATTCATTCTATCGATATTATTAGAGGGATTGCTGTATTTGGTATTTTTCTTGTTAACTGGCCTGTTATTGCTGGTGTTGACACTAGTGAAATCACAGGAGGTTATGAAGGAATAGACCGTTATATTCGCCTATTTTATGACATGTTTATTCAAACAAAATTTTATACTATTTTTTCATTTTTGTTTGGACTAGGATTTTACATTTTCATGCAGCGTGCTGAGACAAAAACAGATCATCCAAAAACATTATTTGTTCGTCGTCTCCTCATCTTATTATTATTCGGCTTCATGCATTATGTCCTTTTATGGGATGGGGATATTTTACATAGCTATGCAATTGCAGGATTTTTCTTATTTTTATTTTATAAAAAAAAGCCTCGTACTGTTTTAATATGTGCTTTAGTTCTATTAGGACTTTTCCAGTTTTTCATGCTACTAATGAGTTTACTCCTTATGTTTATGCCAATAGAAGCATTAAGAACTTCCCACCCCATTATGCCTTTAGAAAATTGGGGAGTACAAGTGCAAGATCGCTTTACAGACTTTTATTCTGAAGTAATCCAGACAAACCTTTTTATACTTCCAGAAATAGTTGGATTATTCTTGCTCGGCTTATATGCCGGCAAAAACGACATTTTCCGCCGAACGAAGGAACTAGATCCAAAACTAAAAAAGTGGCAAATCATTATGTTCGTTTTAACATTACCTATTTGGTTCTTCATGATTCGCTACTTTGTGGCAAAACAACCATATGAACCAATCTACATGAGAGGTCTTACAATGTTTAGCGGGAAAACATTATTTATCTTTTACAGTTTCACACTTATGCGCTTATTACAGAAGGAGCGTTGGCAGAAGCTATTACGTCCATTCCAATATGTAGGACGAATGGCACTAACAAATTACATTTCAAGCACAATCATTACATTGCTTGTGTTTGGTCTGTTTTTCAAAAATTATTTACCAGTACCATTATGGATCGGCCCAATATTTTGCATCGGCTTTTATACATTACAAATCTGTATTAGTCGCTGGTGGCTCTCTCATTATCAGTACGGTCCACTTGAATATATTTGGCGCCTTGGCACATATGGAAAAATGATGCCTCTAAAAAAGAAAAGCAAGGTCTCTTAATGAGAACCTTGCTTTTTGTTTATGCTTCTGTTACAGCACTTTGCATTGGAATTTGCTCTTCTTTTGTTTTCGCTTTGCGCTGCGGAATCATATTAAACACAATATTTAAGAGTACAGCTGACGCACTTCCAAGTACAATTCCGTTATCTGTTAAAATACGAATACTTTCTGGAAGCTGAGAGAATAACGTTGGAACGACTGTTACACCAAGGCCAATTCCAACAGAGCATGCTACGATTAATAAATTTTCTTGTTTTGCAAAGTCTACACTACTTAACATTTTAATACCGTATGCCATAACCATCCCAAACATTGCTAGCATGGCACCACCAAGTACTGGCTTTGGAATAATCGTTGTGATAGCTGCAATTTTTGGAATAAAACCAAGAACGATTAACATACCACCGCACGTATAAATAATGACGCGATTTCGTACACCTGTTAATTGAACAAGACCTACGTTTTGCGAATAAGTCGTATATGGAAATGCATTAAAAATACCACCTAAGATCATCGCTAATCCTTCGGCACGATAACCCTTTGTTAGCTCTTTTTCACCAATCTTTTTGTTACATATATCGGATAAAGCGAAATACACGCCAGTTGCTTCCACAATCCCAACACAAGCAACGAGAATCATCGTAATAACCGGCGTTAACTCAAATGTTGGTGTGCCAAAGTAAAACGGTTGAATACCGTGAAACCACTCTGCTTCTCCAACAGCCTGCAAGCTCACCTTTCCCATAAATGCTGCAATAATCGTACCAAATAAAAGACCAAGTAATATAGAAATAGAACGGATAAAACCATCAAAGAAGCGGTACATAATTATAATAAATAGTAAAACACCAAATGCTAACGCTAAGTTTTCTAGACTTCCAAAATCCTTACTTCCAACTCCTCCAGCCATGTCATTAATAGCCGCTGGAACTAATGTAACTCCAATAACTGTAACAACAGAACCCGTTACTACAGGCGGGAACAGTTTCACAAGCTTTCCAAATAATTTTGCAAAAATAACAACGAACAATCCTGCTGCAATAATTGCTCCATATATAGAAGAAACACCGTACTGTTTACCGATGGCGATCATCGGTCCAACTGCTGTAAACGTACAACCAAGTACAACAGGAAGGCCAATTCCAAAAAATCGATTCGATAAAGCTTGTAAAATTGTTGCGACACCACACATTAATAAATCGATGGATACTAAGTATGTTAATTCTCGTTGATTTAAGCCAAGTCCTCCGCCAACAATAAGTGGAACAATTATTGCTCCTGCATACATCGCAAGCATATGTTGCACGCCAAGGGATGCGATTTTAAATGGGTGTTGCTTCATGACTATTTCACCTCCGCAGTCTCATGCTGAACAAATGTAACAGTACCGTTATCAAGTGATGCAATTTCTGCAAGTGATTCTACACGAACACCGTTCTCACGTAGTTTCTTTCCTCCGTCTTGAAATGCTTTTTCAATAACAATTCCAATCCCAGCAATACTTGCACCGGCTTGCTCTACTAAACTCATTAAGCCTAAAGCAGCCTGACCGTTTGCTAAAAAGTCATCAATGATTAATACACGATCATTTTCATGGATATGATTTCTAGATAATGAAATCTCATTCGTTTCTTGTTTTGTAAATGAGTATACTTTTGCAACATACATATTATCTTGTAACGTTAACGATTTCCGCTTTCTTGCAAAAACCACTTTTACACCAAGCTCTAAACCTGCCATAACCGCTGGTGCAATACCCGAAGATTCAATCGTCACGATTTTCGTAATATTATCTTCCTTAAAACGCTGTGCAAACTCTTTTCCTATTTTCTGCATAAGTACTGGATCAATTTGATGATTTAAAAAGGCATCTACCTTCAACACATCACCAGATAAAACCTTTCCTTCGTTTAAAATCTTTTCTTGTAATACTTTCATGTTTGCTCCCCCTCTTATGCAAATAAAAAACTCCAAAAGCAGCCACCACTCGTTACAAGTGAGAGACGTGCTTTTGGAGCTTGGCAAAAAAGAATGCTAAACCAGCAATATATTCGTCCTCACCCATAGTCAAAGTATTTACGGTACTTCGGTAGAAACTTGCAGGCCATATCCCCGCGATTATATGAGTGTAGCTAACCTATTTATTTTATAGAAGGATTATAACGCACTTTTTTTACTTTGAAAAGCGTTTCTAGAAAAAACACGTACAAATTTTACAAAAACATCTTTTTCGTTCGAGTTTTGAAACCTCTTACATTTCGTATTCTTCTACTAGAGACTCGTTAAAATAACTGGTCCATCCTTTGTAATTGCTATCGTGTGCTCGTATTGCGCTGCCAATTTTCCATCCATCGTACGGGCAGTCCATCCATTTAAATCTACTTTTGAATATCGCATACCTACATTTACAATCGGTTCGATCGTTATTACCATTCCTTCTTGTAATTCTGATCCTTGACCTGACTTTCCAAAATGAAAAATTGCTGGTTCTTCATGGATTTCTTTACCAATTCCATGCCCTGTAAAATCCCTTGCGACAGAAAACCCTTCCGAAGCTACATAACTTTCAATCGCATATCCAATATCACCTACACGATTTCCGATTATCGCTTGCTCAATTCCTTTATATAAAGCATTTTCCGTTACTAGTAATAACTTTTCTGCTTCATTAGAAATATCCCCTATTTTATGAGTCCATGCAGAATCAGCAAGAGCACCATTTAAGTTCACTACCATGTCAATCGTAACAATATCACCTCCCTTTAATGGGTGAGTAGTCGGAAAACCATGACACATTTCATCATTCACAGATGCACATATTGCATATGGATAATTGTTATATCCTTTTTGTTCAGGTGTCGCACCATTCTTTTCTAAATACGTTTCAACAAATGTATTAATTTCCAATGTCGTGATACCTGGTTTTATTATTTTCGCAATTTCTTGATGACACGAAGCTAGTAAATTTCCCGATTCGCGCATCAAATTTATTTCTTTTTTCGTTTTTATTGTACTCATGAAATCTCCCCTCGATAAAAGCTTTCCAAATTTAATCATACACATCCTCCTCAACAATTTCAAAAGAGCATTCATTTCACATTTTTTTCACAAATTAACATTCCAAAACTTGTAAGAATCCGCGACTTTATAAGTTCTCATCATAGACATAGTTTTTATTGTATCAATGAACACTTTTTGAAAGCACATTCGGACGTGATGAAATTATCTAAATTTTTTGTATTATAAAAATGTAAGATTTCATTTATCCAAGGAGGGGTATCATGGGGGAACATAATTTACATCAGACAGAAACTGAAAACACTCAAAAAAGTTCGTTAAAAGGAACTTTAATCTCTGTTTTTTTTATTGGTTTTTTCATTATTTTCACGTGGTTTAGCGTCTATCAAATTTTTGTTAATCGGCTATAAGATATAGTTCTGAAAAGGGAGATGGAGATATGCACTTACATAAATACGAAAAAACTTGGCTCATTTTCGGTGTCGGCTCACTGTTCGTATTTTTGGCTGTTTTAGGGATTAGTGCTTTTTATATGGGTAACAAACCACCGAGTTGTTTAACTACAATTGACCCAGAAAAGGTTCAAGCGACCGCACCATTTGATCAACCCGGCGTTAAACAAGTTGGAAAAAATCATTATCAAGTGACGATTGTCTCACAAGCTTTTTCTTTTACACCAAATACAATTAAAGTACCAAAAGGTGCAAAAGTAGATTTTGTCGTTGCAACAAAAGATGTTGTACATGGTTTTGAAATCGCAGGGACAAATGTCAACATGATGATTGAACCTGGATATGTAAGTACCGCTTCACAAGTTTTTCAAAAATCTGGAGAGTATTTAATTGTCTGTAATGAATATTGTGGTACTGGCCATCATATGATGAGCGCGAAAGTAGAGGTGACCGACAAATGATTGCACTGCAGGATAAAATAAGCAAACGAGATGCAAAATTAGCAATGGCTCATATTCACATCGCATTTATCGCCCTGTTTTTAGGTGGGTTATGCGGATTACTACAAGTTCTTGTCCGTTCAGGAAAATTCAATTTACCTGCTGGTATTGGTTATTA
Source organism: Bacillus sp. 95MFCvi2.1 (assembly GCF_000374965.1). Classification (NCBI taxonomy): domain Bacteria; kingdom Bacillati; phylum Bacillota; class Bacilli; order Caryophanales; family Bacillaceae; genus Bacillus; species Bacillus sp. 95MFCvi2.1. Next base: position 119,278 of record NZ_KB895704.1, read on the forward strand.
TCAAGTGTTAACAACACACGGTGTTTTACTCGGGCTCGTCTTAACAACGTTCTTTATTATCGGTTTCTTATTTGCTTGTATGAGTAAAACAACTGGTGTCCTCTCAAAAGGTGCCCGACAAACAGGCTGGATCGGTTTTTGGCTTATGACAATTGGAACAACAATTACTGCAATTTTTATCCTACTCAATAAAGCTACTGTACTCTATACGTTCTATGCTCCATTAAAAGCACATCCTGGATTTTACATTGGCCTTACCCTTGTTATTGTTGGAAGTTGGTTCAGCGGATTTGCAATGTTTGCTCAGTATCGTACATGGAAAAAACATAACAAAGGAAAAATAGGTCCTCTGTTAAGCTTTATGGCTGTTGTGACAATGGCACTATGGCTTGTTGCAACACTTGGTGTAGCGGCAGCAGCACTTATTCAATTTATTCCATGGAGCCTAGGCTTTATTGATAAAATTGACGTCCTGGTCAGCCGAACACTATTTTGGTACTTCGGTCATCCGCTCGTTTATTTTTGGCTCCTTCCTGCCTATATGGCTTGGTATGTCATTATACCGAAAATTATTGGCGGTAAAATTTTCAGTGACTCACTAGCTCGTTTGTCATTCATCTTATTTTTACTATTTTCTATGCCTGTAGGATTCCACCACCAATTAACAGAACCAGGTATTGACCCTGGGTGGAAATACTTACAAGTTGTCTTAACATTTATGGTTGTCATTCCATCTTTAATGACCGCCTTCTCTTTATTTGCAACCTTTGAACAGTTTGGGCGTTCAAAAGGAGCTACTGGACTATTTGGATGGCTTCGAATGCTCCCATGGGGAGATGCTAGATTTTTCGCTCCATTCGTCGGTATGTTAATGTTTATTCCAGCTGGTGCTGGTGGACTTGTCAATGCAAGTAACCAACTAAACCAGGTCGTTCATAATACTGTATGGATAACTGGGCATTTCCACTTAACATTAGCAACATCTGTTGTATTAACATTTTTCGGAATCGCCTATTGGTTAATTCCACATCTAACAGGACGCGTCATGACAAAGGAAATGAACCGGCTTGCCATGATTCAAACTTGCGTGTGGGCTATCGGTATGTTCTTCATGTCTGCTGGTATGCACTTTGCCGGGTTACTCGGAGCACCTCGGCGTTCTGCTTTTTCTACATATGGAAATTCGCAGCAAGCACTTGAATGGATTCCATATCAAATTGCGCAAGCAGTCGGAGGCGCCATTTTATTCGTTGGCATTGTTATCGCAATTATTATTTATGTGGATCTTGTCTTCTTCGCTCCAAAAGGACAAACGGAATTCCCAATTGGTGAAGTAGCTGATGCATCTGAACGGACACCGATGGTTTTCGATAATTGGAAGCTTTGGATTGGCATTACAGCTCTACTCATTTTATTCGCTTATACCATTCCGTTTATCGATATGATTCAAAATGCTCCGCCCGGTTCAAAAGGGTTTAAATTATGGTAAGTGAAAAGCAGAGGGGATATCCCCTCTGCTTTATTTCGAGAATAGCTATTTAATCAGGTACCTGCAGGCTTAATAAGCATAATCCTTTTCTTAATATTCTTCCTTGATTTGTTCGCTATCATCATAGACTTCCCCATTTACAAGCCCTCTAATAAAACTCTCAAAGTCTTTTGCTAACCATGTAATTTTATAGTCATATTCTTGATCGATATGTACAACACAAGGCTCTCCTTTCGGGCCACACTCCCTATAATCAAGAAATACCATATCGTGTCCAGCCGAGGGACAATCACAAATAGCTACTCCTATTTCAGGATATCCCCATTCTTCAATCCAAAATTCACTACCAAATTCTCCACCTAATGAAGAACTTTTTTTATATCCAATACCATAAATACCAGTTATAGCAACATGATCCTCTGCCCAACTTGTAGGAATATCTGTAGGAAAACAATCGTTTATTGGAATTCCCCCATTATGCTTCTTCATTAACCAAATATAAGATTCAGGTAGCTTATACCCTAATTCATTTTCTAGTTTAGAAATCATTTCATCTGTAAGATATTCAGAAATATATTCATCTCTTGCATATTCGCTGTCATCCCAAAAGTTATTAAAATCAAAATTATCAAAACAACTCACTTTCATATCCCTCCCTAAATTTCAAAAAAATGTATTTTTATGTACGATAGGCTCCATAAAAAACATAAATCACTACTAAGCAAATCGTTTCAAAACTATTTTATCTTGATGGACATAAAGTCACATACATCATTTTTAAAAATTCAAAGCGACTTCCATTTGTCTCTTGAATAAAAGCTCCAACTGCTTCAAAACCTGCTTTCTTATAAACATTAATTGCCCTTTGATTAAATGTTGCCACTGATAACGTTATATACTTAGGTTGATATTTTTTTTCACAAAAAACCAGACCTGCCTTTATAAATACCAAACCTAATCCATTTCCAGTCAGGTTTGGTTTCATTCCAAGTCCAATATCCACTGTATGTATATCTACTTTATTAAAACTAAAAAATCCAACAAGCCTATTATTCTCACTAACAGCAAAAGTCGTTTCTCCGCGTATTTTAGGATCTAAAAACTCCACTAAATCTTCTTGATCGGCTTCCATATCATAAAAAGAATACTTATCCTCATAGTGCCATTTAAACGCAATTTCTTCTGCTTGCTCTTGTGTCATCACTTCAAAAGTATAATTCACTTCTCTTCCTCCTTAAGCAACGCACATATACAGTAAAATGTTAATTCATAAAAAGGAGCTGCATTAAAGCAGCTCCTGTTCTTTTTATAACTCATAAATCTCTTTATATTTCGCTTCTAAATAATCCGCTAAATAATTTGCATTTAACCCTTCACCTGTTATATCCTCTAATATTTGTAATGGTTTTTTCGTTTTACCATATTGGTGAATATTTCTTGTTAACCATTCACGAATTGGTGTCACATTTCCTTCTTCTAGCAATGCATCGAAGTTTGGAATTTCCTCTAACATCTTATGTTTAAATTGCGCTGCATACATATAACCAAGTGCATAAGATGGAAAATATCCAAAAGATCCATCTGACCAATGTACATCTTGTAGCACACCCTGTGCATCCGTTTCTGGACGGATACCTAAATAACTCTCCATCTTGTCATTCCATGCTGCCGGCAAGTCTTTTACTTCTAATGTTCCATCAAATAATTCTTTCTCCAGTTCATAACGAACCATAACGTGAAGCGGATATGTAAGTTCATCTGCCTCAATACGTATAAAGGAAGGTTTTGATTCATTAATCGCATCATAGAATTCATTTACAGATACGTTTTCAAATTGCCCATCACTAAATTGTTTCAATATATCATAATTTTTCTTCCAGAACGATTTATTACGTCCAATAAAGTTTTCAAAGAATAGCGATTGCGATTCATGGATTCCCATCGATGTACCACTGCAAAGCGGTGTTCCTTCTAATTCTTCTGAAATATTTTGTTCATATACAGCATGTCCACATTCATGAATTGTTCCGAAAACTGCCATGCGGAAGTCATTCTCATCATAACGAGTTGTAATGCGAACATCCCCTCTATTTAATGTAATTTCAAAAGGATGTATCGTTTCATCAAGACGGCCAGCCTCGAAATTATAATTTAATTGCGTTAGTAACTCTAAAGTAAAATTCTTTTGTTGTTCTTTTGAAAAATGTTCAAATAAGACATTTGTTTTTAATTCTTTATTTGATTCACCAATATCTTTTACAAGTGGAACAATACGCTCACGTAGTTGTCCAAATACATGATCTAACACTTCTACTGTCATACCTGGCTCATACATATCTAAAAGCGTATTATACTTATAAGTTTCATAACCCCAATATGTAATAAATTTTTTCTTATATTCAACAATTTTTTCTAAGTATGGTCGGAACATTTCAAAATCAGATTTTTCACGTGCTTCTCCCCAAACACTTTCCGATTTTGCTTGCAATTTAACAAACTCTTCATACTCGGCCTGTGGAATTTTTTTATTTCGATCATACGCTTTGCGGCACTCTTCTACAATTTTCTTTGTTGTTTCGGAAATTTTATTATCTACTATTAGCTGTTCTAATTCTTTTAAATATCTTTCCATCTCATCAGAAGTTGATAATGAAAATACCTCTGATGAAAGCATTCCTATTACCTCAGAGCGTTGATCCACACCTTGTTTCGGTGCTCCTGTACGTAAATCCCAAAATATTAGGCTTAATGCTTCCCCATAATTATTTATCTTTTTCACGTGTGCTAAAAACTCTTTTTCTACTTCATATGTAGCGATTGTCATATTTTATTGCCTCCTTTTTCTACCTCACCTATATTTCGACATAAAGATATAAAGTCCTTTTCCATATAGAAAGAAAAAGCTTAGCAAACGCTAAGCTTTTTCCATTGGTGAGGGGTGCCGAAAACCGCTACTGATTACAGTTTCACTTTATAGTACCGTACCTTCTACTGGAAGTACTTTCTTTACAGCCTCAATAACCTTTTCATTTTCATTCTCTGATAAGAATAACGAAATAGCACCTTTATCTTCGCTCGTACGAATTAAACGTCCAATTCCTTGACGAAGACGTAAAATCATATATGGTACATCTACATCCCAAAACGGATCATTAACATGCTTACGTTTCGCTTCAAACACAGGATCGTTTGGAGGGAATGGTAGCGACCAAATAATGACATGTGATAGTGAAGAACCCGGAATATCTAAACCTTCCCATAAATGAACAGCGCAAAGCACAGTCTCTTGTTCATTTTGGAAGCGGGAAACAAGCTGACTAATCTCTTGATCTCCTTCATATAAGAACGGAACAGACATTTGTTCTTTATTCACATATTCTTTGAACGCCGCAAGTTCTTGTGTTGTACGGAATAATACAAGCGTACGCCCATTTGTTTTTTGAATGTTCTCAAGCGTATACTGACATTTTCGTTCCCATTCATTTTCCTGGTTATACGATGGTAAGTATACTTTCATTTGCTCTTCATAATCAAATGGAGAAGCTACTGAGAATGATAAATAATCTTTTACCCCTAAACTATTTGCTGTAAATGCGAATGAATCATTTTCAGATAATGTAGCAGAAGAGAAGATATACGGAATCTTTTTCGAGAATACTTTCTCCTGTAGCACTTCTTCTACCGCACGTGGCATAATAACTAACGTAAAGGCACCCTCACCTTCTTCTCCCCATGTAATTACATTTTTCTCATGCATAAAGAGACGAAGTGAATGTTCCAGTACATCTAAATGCTCATCAACGATATTTAAATCATAAGTGTTTACTGTATACATTTCACTTTCAAATACAAGAGCATCACCAACTTCAGCAATTTTTGCATAAAGTCGTTTCGCTTCTGTAATCACTTTTTCTGTTACTGTAATTTCTAAACGATCTGATCCAGCAATTTCTTTTTTACTTTCTCTTAATACATCAAAGAAACGCTCTGTTTGCCAAATTGTCTCTTCTACTAAATGAGCAAACTCTTCTCGAATATCATTTTGTAATAATCTTGTTAAGAGTTGCTCCATCATCGTTTGCTTTAATCGATACGTCAGTGCTTTTTGCGCTGCGTATTCCACAAGGTGTCCTTCATCAAAAACAACGCAACTGCTTTCTGGTAAAAGCGGCATTTGCCCTTCGCGTTTACGAGCATCATATGTCCAAATATGATCCATATAGAAATCTTGAGAGCAAATAATTAAATCTGCTGCTTTACGGTAATGTTCACGAGAGAGCGTTTGACCACAACGGTGACGAGAATCACATGTGAAGCAGTCTTGGAAATAATCCCAAGATACCTTTGACCATTCTTCGTCATTTAATAATGGAAACTCTTTTCGATCACCGTAATGCGTAAAGTTTTGCATTGTTCCATGATCAAATACAAACTGAGGTAATTCATAATATAGATCTTCAATTACTTCTGGAGCTCGTCCACTCATTACATCTTCAAGTTTACGTAAACATAAATAATTATCCATTGATTTCGCTAGACGTACATCAACAGATAACCCTAATGCTTCTGATAATTTCGCAATGTCCCCTTCTTCTTTCACAAGCTGCTCGATTAGCGTTTCGTCTGCACAAGCAATAATAGCTGGCTTTCCTGTATAACGCGCATAACAAATTGCATATAAAAGATACACAATCGTTTTTCCCGTTCCTACACCCGCCTCTGCGAACATAACTTTCTTCTCTTGAAACGCTCGTTCTAATTGGAATGCCATAAAAATTTGTTCATCGCGTTCTTCAAAACCTTTTTCTGGGAGGATATCGTAAAACACATCTCCAATCCACTCATTCAACTTATCATAAAAATTATCTTGTTTCCCTACTTCAAATGGTAATCTCTTCTCAGTAAACATCCTTAGCCTCCAACCAAAAAGTTTTTCTATAAAAAGATATAGCAACTGCTATATCTAAATAGCAGTTGCTTTCCCCTGTTGCAATACATAGAAATGAGCGAAAAAAATTTTCCTTTATATAAAGGAAAATTTTTCACTCTATTAATGACTTTAAGTAACGCTTATCAATCAATGTCTCATATGATAATGCAGATAAATATTCTTCCTGTGCTTTCTGTATTTCATCTGCAACTACACCCTGAAGATTAATTTCTTTTCCAAGCTCATCATACGTACGATGAATGGCCTTTTGAATCATCGACAATTGGAAACCATCCATATTTATTCCTCCTTTTGCACATTACATAATAGCCAGTATATGCGCGTCAAAGAGGTTTTATACTATGAATTACGAGGTGGGCGTTTACCAAAGTACTGGTAATAGTCTGTACGAATAAAACCGTTAAATAGTTTACGCTTTTTCGATGCATCTTTTCCATAACATTTTTCAAACGCTTCATAGCTCGTTAATAAATACAGTGACCACGTATCTAATGGGCGGAATACTTCTCCCATTTCTTTATATAATTTTTCAACAAGCGCTTTTTCACTTAAACGTTCTCCGTATGGAGGATTCGTTACAACATAGCCATATTCCTCTTTTGTTGTAAAATCTTTTACTTGCATTTGTTTAAATGAAATTAAGTCACCCAGTCCAACTTCATCAGCATTGTCCTGTGCAACTCTTATCATACGGTGGTCGATATCTGATCCAATAATTTGCAATGGTTGATCATAATTCGCTAAATCTTCTACTTCTTGACGAGCCTCACGCCAATTTTCTTTACCAATCCAACCCCATGCATCTGATGCAAACTCACGGTTAAAACCAGGAGCAATATTTTGACCAATTAAAGCTGCCTCAATCGGAATTGTTCCAGATCCACAAAACGGATCAACAAACGGACGATCTGGCTTCCAATTTGTAAGTTTAATTAAAGATGCCGCTAATGTTTCTTTCAAAGGCGCTTCCCCTTGGTCAAGGCGGTATCCACGTTTATGAAGACCAACGCCACTCGCGTCAATTGTCAATGTTGCAATATCTTTTAGCATCGCAATCTCGATACGGAATAAAGGACCATCTTCTTCAAACCAAGTTGTACGTCTATATGTTGTCTTTAGTTTCTCAACAACAGCCTTTTTCACAATACGTTGACAATCTGAAACACTAAATAATGTTGATTTTAAAGACTTCCCAATTACAGGAAACTCTCCATTTTCTGGAATGTAATCTCCCCAGTTCAATGCTTTTGTTTTTTCAAACAATTCATCGAATGTTGTTGCTTTAAATTCACCAACTTTAATTTTCACACGATCTGCAGTGCGTAACCATAAATTAGTGCGACAAATCGCTTTTGCATCCGCTTCAAACGTTACTTTTCCGTTTTCTACTTGGCATTCATAACCAAGATCGCGAACTTCTCTTGCAACTAAAGCTTCAATTCCCATTGCTGCTGTTGCAATTAAAGTAACTTTTCCCATTTGCATTCACCTCTTATGTATAATCAAACAATAATTAATAGCTTTTCCTTCTATTAATTATTAAATATTACGAAGTATTTTCTTATTTACCATTTTAACTCACAAGTTATAACTTCATACAAATAAAAAGCCCTCCTCTTACAAAGGAGAGCTGAGTCATTCCATAATTGGTTCATAACGTTCTGTAAGCCATGTTCTGTTCCTTTGTACTGCAAACGGCCCACGCCTCGTACTCCGGTGGCAATCATCTATCTACAGGTTACTCGAACCTGTCCTTTTCCATCGTTCATTTCCTTGGAAAAGATTCCCCTACCATTATTTGGGTTTCTCGCTCGTGGGGTTTACCTCGTTCCACTCCTATCATTTCTTCAAGGACTTCGTCACTGTGGCACTTTAAAGGTAGTCAAACCATATCCAAAAGGACTTAGGTTTTTTCCCTGCCGTTAATCCAGCCTTACAGCCAGAATACCCTAGCTTATGAATTGGCTAGGCACGAACACTACAACCATCTCAGGTCGTGCGAGCATGGACTTTCCTCTACAACGTTGGCGTTGCAGCGATTACCCAAACGTTATGACAAACATTAGTATAGTGGAAACAAAAAGATTTTGCAATGCTTTTTTATATGTAAAATGCTTTAATCTTTTTCTATCCCTAGATTACTCGTATAACTTACTTCCAAATACAGCTTTTTCCAGATTAGATAAACGCTTTAAAATATCCGTGTTCGTATTGTTGTATACAGGTTGTGCAACCGGTGTTGGAGCTGGTTGTTGCGGCACTTGCACTGCCGCTACTTTTTGCTCTTCTAATTCACGTTTTAAACGAACATTTTGTTGCTGTAATTGCTCAAGTTCCTTATGAAATGCCTCATAATCCTTAATAATCATATCAAGAAACTTATCTACTTCTTCTTGCTGGTAACCTCTCATACCTGTTTTAAATTCTTTTTCCAAAATATCTTTCGCTGTTAATTTAATTTTATCCGAAATCATTTTCTTCACCTCAAATTTTTACCAAAACTTTCATTAACTAAATTTTTTCAGAAACAATGTCTTTTGTCAATCCTATATACATGAGCTATATTACATATTACTCGGCATTATCCCACTGTTCCTCTTCTATTATATCTTGTAAATCAGAAAAAAGAATGAAATAACTGTGATAATTTTCTATTTCACCTTTTTTCTTTGCTGCTTCTACTATGTATTTAGGACTTCCTGGTTTTTCTTCATCATACACTGCCAAAAGTGCATTACTTTTTTCAATAAAAAATTGATTTTTTAATCGAAATTGCTCAGGACTTTCATATTTTCTTTTCGTAATACTATCAACATGATCTGCTTGCCCTAGAATAAACTCATATAGTTCTCGATTTCCCTCTTTCCAATTTTCCTCTTGTTCTAAAAAAGGAGTAAACACAGCAAGCTTTAAATTAGGATATTCTAGCTGCAAGTCAAAAACAACTTCAGCAGCCCATAACTCTACTCCTAACTGCCCACTAATAATAACCCATTCCAACCCTTCTTCTATAAAAGCAAGTAACTTACGATGCAATGCTTTTTTTATACAAATAACGCCTGGATGATCATCCTTAAATATCCCAAGTTCAAATGGTTTATATCCTGTTACCGCAACAACTTTCATATCAACACTCCAATAAAAAGAAAAGAACTAGCATTTTGCTAGTTCTAACATAACATTTACTTTTTAAACATTCCACCTACATTTGGTCCTGGTCCGTATGGAGATACTTGTGGTCCTACATTTGGTCCTGGTCCGTATGGAGATACATGATGCCCATGGCCACACGGTCCACCGAATCCTCCAACTCCAGGTCCGCCGAATCCTCCAACTCCAGGTCCACCGAATCCTCCAACTCCAGGTCCACCGAATCCTCCAACTCCAGGTCCACCGAATCCTCCAACTCCAGGTCC
>NZ_KB895705.1:0-123357 GCF_000374965.1 Bacillus sp. 95MFCvi2.1
TCTACCTACACCTGGCCCTTTCGCTTTACCACGTTTTTCTTCTAGTCCTTTGATACCTTCAGCTTCAAAGTGTTTCACCCAACGTCTTACTACTGAGTGATCAATTCCTAGTTCTTTAGCGACCGTTTTGTATCCCATTCCTTCTTTAAGGTATAAATCTACTGCTTTTTTCTTAAATTCTATATCGTAAGTTACTCTAATTTTACCCATAGAAAAAATCCCCTCCATAGTAAACAGATTAATGTGCTTTCTTTTTACTGTCTACTATAAGGGGATCATATCAAAAAGGCAGTGTTTTTTTTAAAATACAATTTGTGAAACTTTTCACAAATTAGACACACACAATTAAAAATATTTCGTGTATAGTAAAATCATGAAATAATACTTCACACATAAATATGTGAAACATTTCACAAATAATAGGATTCATGTAGGAAAAGTAACTCTATTTTTTTACGCTAATAGGGACGCATTAAGACCCTTAGGGTCTATTTAAGTCCATATAGCAGAATAGGAGGAAATTACATGGTAGTCAAAGAGAAAGTTGTAAATGAAACGCAAGAAGTGGTAGAAATGATTGAGGCGTTAGTAAAGAATGGTAAAAAAGCTTTACAAGCATTAGAAGGTTTTACACAGGAACAAATTGATAAAATTGTACATGAAATGGCACTTGCGGGCGTGGATCAACATATGCCGCTTGCAAAAATGGCTGTTGAAGAAACGGGACGCGGTGTGTATGAGGATAAATGCATTAAAAATATTTTTGCAACTGAATATATTTGGAATAGCATAAAAAATGACAAAACAGTGGGGATTATTCGTGAGGATCCACATGAGGAAGTAATAGAAATTGCAGAGCCGGTCGGTGTGGTTGCTGGGGTAACGCCAGTAACAAATCCAACGTCAACAACGATGTTTAAAGCGATCATTGCGATAAAAACGAGAAACCCAATTATTTTTGCATTCCACCCTTCAGCGCAGCAATGTTCTATCGCAGCTGCAAAAACAGTGCGCGATGCTGCAGTGAAAGCTGGTGCACCAGAGAACTGTATTCAATGGATTGAAAAGCCTTCTGTTGAGGCAACAAAACAATTAATGAATCATGAAGGTGTAGCGCTTGTTCTGGCAACAGGAGGAGCAGGAATGGTAAAATCAGCATATTCAACTGGTAAACCAGCTTTAGGAGTAGGACCAGGTAACGTTCCATGTTATATGGAAAAATCAGCGAATGTGAAACGTGCTGTGAATGATGTAATCTTATCAAAAACATTTGATAACGGTATGATTTGTGCTTCTGAACAAGCAATTATTGTAGACAAAGAGATCTATAATGATGTGAAACAAGAAATGATAGCAAACAATTGTTATTTTGTAACAGAAGATGAACGGAAGAAATTAGAGAAACTTGTCATTAATGAAAATACATGTGCAGTAAATAGCGATATTGTTGGGAAATCTGCTCACTACATTGCATCACTAGTAGGAATTGCAGTACCAGAAGATACAAAAATGCTGGTTGCAGAAATTAAAGGAGTCGGCGCAAATTATCCGCTATCCCGCGAAAAATTAAGCCCAGTATTAGCTTGTATAAAAGCAAATTCATTAGAAGAAGGATTGCAGCATTGTGAAAACATGTTAGAGCTTGGCGGTTTAGGACATTCTGCAGTTATTCATTCTACAAATACAGAAGTACAAAAACAGTTTGGTTTACGTATGAAAGCATGTCGTCTTATTGTGAATGCTCCGTCAGCACAAGGCGGAATTGGTGATATATATAATGCTTTCATTCCATCGCTTACACTTGGATGCGGATCATACGGAAAGAACTCTGTATCTCAAAACGTAACGGCAACTCATTTAATGAACGTAAAGAGACTTGCAAATAGAAAAAAGAATATGCAGTGGTTCAAGCTGCCACCAAAAATTTATTTTGAAAAACACGCTACGCAATATTTAGCAAGTATGCCAAACATTTCACGAGCATTCATTGTAACAGATCCTGGAATGGTTCAACATGGATATATTGATGTAGTAACGCATTATTTAGGTCAACATAGAAATGATGTAAAAGTAGAAATATTCTCTGAAGTAGAACCAGATCCATCAGATGAAACTGTATTTAAAGGTGCAGAAATGATGAGAAGCTTCAAGCCAGACGTGATTATTGCTCTTGGCGGCGGATCAGCGATGGATGCAGCAAAAGGAATGTGGCTATTTTATGAGCATCCAGAAACAGAATTCTTTGGTATCAAACAAAAGTTTTTAGATATTAGAAAACGTACATGCAAATATCCAAAACTAGGAACTAAAGCGCAGTTTGTTGCGATTCCTACAACATCTGGAACAGGATCAGAAGTGACACCATTTGCGGTTATTACAGATAAAAAGAATAATATCAAATACCCGCTTGCTGATTATGAATTAACACCAGACGTTGCAATCGTTGACCCGCAGTTCGTTAAGACAGTACCACCACATGTAACTGCTGATACAGGAATGGATGTATTAACACATGCGATTGAAGCGTACGTATCTATTATGGCAAACGATTATACAGATGGATTAGCTTTAAAAGCAATTGATCTTGTCTTTAAATATTTACCACGTGCATATAAAGATGGAAATGACGAAGAAGCTCGTGAAAAAATGCATAATGCTTCAGCAATTGCTGGGATGGCATTTGCCAATGCGTTTCTTGGTATTAACCATAGCTTAGCGCATAAAATTGGACCGGAGTTTCATATTCCGCATGGACGTGCTAATGCAATCTTAATGCCGCATGTTATTCGCTATAATGCAATTAAACCAAGAAAACATGCACTATTCCCTAAATATGAGCACTTTGTTGCGGATGAGCGTTATGCACATATCGCAAGAATGCTTGGTCTTAAAGCACGTACAGTAGAAGAAGGCGTGGAATCATTAGTACAAGCTATTATCGCCCTTGGAAAAGAATTAAATATTAATATGAGTGTTGCTGGCCAAGGTATTGAAAAAGAAGCATTTGAAGCGGTTGTTGATATACTTTCTGAACGAGCATTTGAAGATCAATGTACAACGGCAAATCCGAAATTACCGCTTATTTCAGAGTTGAAAGAAGTGTATATGCAAGCTTATAAAGGTGTATAGAAAATTTGAAAGAGCCGTTTAGCAGCGGCTCTTTTTACTTTGGAAAACATCTCCCTCATTGGCTGTATTTACTTGCCTCAGAAACGATTAGAATATGATAGAGTGAGAGGGAGGAGTGGTAGAAGTATGAAAGAATTACAACAGAAAATAGCAGATTATATTCGCTTCGGTCAAGTTCTTCTTGCGCTAGCCACATTTTTAATGATTGGTTTATTAATCCCAAATGGAGGGAGAGAAACTGTACAATCCTTTGCGATGATGGGTGTTATTGTTTTATTTTTAGGGATGTCATTTTTCTTTTTCAAGCGTGTTAAAGTATTGCGTGACAGGTTAGAGGAGAACGAGTATGAATAAGATTGATAGATGAAACGCTACGAAAAGAGTGTATCTTTTTGTAGCGTTTTTTCGTATAAGTAAAATTTGTAGAAAATGTATGTGTTTTATATTGACAATGATAATCTTTATCAATTAAAATATAATAGAACTAAGTTCTAATTCAAGGTCATTTGTGAACGGAAGTTCTTGTCCGTTGTTAGAACAAGATAAATATCTAGTATATAACTGAAAATCCTACCCCCCCTCAACTGTAGTTTTCTTTATACTAGTTATGATATGGATGCAGTAGACAAGCTTTGTCTACTGTCTTTTTTTTGTTAAAACTTGTATATCATTGTAATCGGTAATAATAAAATCTGCATAAGGTGTTAGTTCTTTTATAGCATGTTCATGATTAGCAATGCCTACAGCAATACTTCCGGCCTCTTTAGCCATTTTTACATCTACAACAGTATCTCCAATCATTACTAGCTCATTTGGTCTAATATCAAGCTGTTCACATGCTTTTGTAATCATTTCTGGATGAGGCTTTCCGTTTTCTACATCTTCTGGCGTAAAGAGAAATTGAAGAGATGGTATGTTAAGTAAATCAATACATTTTTTTGTTCTCACCTTATTGTCCGAGGTAAGAATACCTGTGTATATTTCTTCTTTTTGCAAAGAAATAATGCATTCAGTTATCCCTTGAATAGGATGAAAAGCTTGTTCAATGGATAATTGCTCATTACTTTCTTCAAATATGGTAGTAGCGAGCTCTTTGCAACGGTGCCATGGATATTTTTTGATTTGATATAAAAGGCTGGCGACAACAATAATTTCTTCTTCTTCAGATGCGACCGCTAACAGGCCTTTAAAATCAACTTTGTTTGGAGGTACAAATCCAACTGCTTTTTCCCACAGAGGTTCATACTTTTTACCAACAATTTGTGAAAATTTGGATTTTCGCAGTCTATCAATTTCCTGCCAAAATGGAATCGCGTGAAATAATGTACCATCTTTATCAAAGGCAATTGCTTTCGTTTCAATAACCTCTCCAGAAATTTGAATTTTTCCCATATTTCATGTCACCTCGTTTATAATAGTTACCATATACTGTACATTCTGAAATGCATTACAGGTCAAGGGGGGAGTTAAGATTTCTACAATTGAAGATATCGCTAAATTAGCCGGAGTGTCTAAAGCAACCGTTTCCCGTGTGATCAATCATCATCCGTATGTACGTCCAGAATTAAGGGCGAGAGTGCAAGCGATTATTGATGAAAAAAATTATGTACCTGTGGCGACAGCGAAAGATCTACGTCGTCTACAAACAAAATTAATCGGTGTAGTCGTACCAAATTTACATCATCCCTTTTTTAGTCAGTTAATTCAAGAGTTAAGTGGTATTTTAAAAATAGATCGTTATGATGTCGTGATATTACAATCAAATTATGAAATTGAGAGAGAAAGAGAATTTTTACAATATATTAGGACGAAAAAGTTAGATGGGCTTATTTTTACTACACTTTCTTTGCCAATAGAGGAAATAGAGCGTGCGATAACTTCAGGAGCTATTGTTATTTGTAATGAACATGTAGAAACAGAACTCGTATCTACAGTTCAATTTGATGAAGAGCTAGCTGGTTACATTGGAACGAGGCATCTTTTGGAAAATGGATATACACGTATAGGATTTTGTTACGATACATTAAAAAGTAAAGCGCAGAGAAAAAGATATCAAGGGTATAAAAGAGCTTTAAAGGAGTATGGTCTACAGTTACAGCAAGAATGGGTATTTCCAAATTGCTATGGGCTGAAGGATGGGAAGAGGGTAATAGATAGCATTCACTCCATGCAAAATGCCCCAGATTCCATCTTTACAGGCAGTGATGAAATAGCTGCTGGAATTATTATGGAGGCTCAAAAGTTGAAAATTGCGATCCCACAAGATTTTGGTGTTATAGGATTTGATAATCAAGAACTTTCGATGATAATGCATCCTAATATAACAACGATTAATACCTCCATTACAAGTATGGCAAAGAATTCTATCGTATTATTACATAAACAATTGCGAGGAGAGCCTGTACAACGTATACAATTACCTATTTCAATTATAGAAAGAGAATCTACAAGAAGGGAGTAGGATATGTTCCATACAGATCGTTTACAATTTCGAAAATATACAATGGATGACTTAGATTTCTATGCTTCCTTATGGGGAAATGTGAAAGTAATGCGCTACATTGGGAACGGAACGCCAAAAACATATGTGCAGTGTAAGAAAAGTCTGGAAAGCTGGGTTCTTCCTAGTTATAAAAACGGTTTAGGATTATTTCTAATGATTGAAAAGGAAACAGATACTCCAATTGGTCACGCAGGACTCGTTAGGCAACAAGTAGATGGAAGAGAAGAAATTGAAATTGGGTACTGGTTACTTCCAGAGTATTGGGGAAAGGGATATGCAAAGGAAGCAGCAACAGCTTTTCGAGATTATGGTTTTCAAGTGTTAAGTTTGAATAAGCTCATTTCTCTTATTAATCCAGATCATCCTGCTTCTATCTTTGTTGCCCGAAAAACAGGAATGAGTTATGAGAAGACAGCATCATTTCATGGAATAGATGTTCTTGTATATGCAATTAAAAGAACAGGATAAATCCTGCTCTTTTAAAGAATGAGACTACTAAATACCATTAATATGTTTAAAATTACATGCCATATAATAGCTGGAATGATACGATTTGATTTCACAACTATTCCTCCATAAAATATACCAGCTATAATAAAAGCGGTGGAAACACTCCAAGAAAAACCTAAGGAGTAATGCTGTAAACCAAAACCAATGCTTGTAAGCAAAATAGCCTATTTTTCATCAAACTGATTTGTAAACTGATGTAGTAGGATTCCCTGCCAAATACATTCTTCTAATACGCCATTGATAATAGAAAACAATACAGCAAATAGCATGATATGTTGTATATAAGATATTTCTTTTTGTAGTAGAAAAGGTGTAAAGGTGACGATGTTAATAGAAATCGCGATGATAAGAAATATATAAATTTTAACTTGATGAGGACCACTCCAAATAAAAGGCACGTGCAAAGTATTGTTCCATTTTGGTTGATTCTAATTTAGAGATATTCGCTGTTTGCGTATAAGAGCATCTATGAGAAATGGCACAAAAACAAGAAGTAGGCAAAGACGTTTCACAATAATTGTTAGTTCTCTTGAAGAAAAGGAAATTTGATCCATAGTAAATAAATAGAGAAAGAATCCACTCCCAAATAATAGAGTAATCCATATGAAATGATGATAGTTTTTCTTTTTTAGTAGTAGAAGTAGTAATGTAAGGATCCATAAACAAAAGAATGCTATATTAGTAGTTTGTATAGTAATCATAAGAAGTGTAAAAGAATAATAAAAATCCCTTCATCTTTTTCTCCTTTTAAAAAGGTAATATTCAACTTTTAAAGAATAGTATATAACAATAAAAGGGGGAATGGGATTGTATATTTATCATAATGGACTCATTATTCGAGAAGGAACGACAGGTGTGCCAGCTTATGCAATTAAAAGTTTATTTGAAGATGCGGGCTGGAGTAACAATAGCATTCCATCATGGCAAATTGAAAAATTTACGATAGCATTTGAAAATTCTACGTGGGCTTTTACGATTTGGGATGAGGAAGAAATGATTGCGATGGTTCGTGTTATTTCTGATCAGATAATGGCTGCAAATATTATGGATTTAGTTGTGAAGTATGAATATAGAGGAAAAGGATTAGGAAAGAAGCTCGTTTCCCTTTGTATGCAGAAACTCCCTCATGGAGATTGGTTTGCTCATACTTCTGCGAATAATTTTGATTTTTATCGTAGTTGTGGTTTTGAGGTGCGGGATTTATCTCAAAATGGGACGTGTGCTTATTATGGTTATAATGAAGCGAAAAAAGCAGGACATCGATAATCCCATTAGATAATAGAAAGCGTGTAAAAAGGATTGCTAGACGATAGCGATCCTTTTGTATTTACACAGATAAACTATTTTATTGTACAAAAAAGAAGTAGTGAATTGCGAATGAGAGAGTAAACAAGGGGAGTAGGAATATCATTTTCTTTTTGAAACCTTTAAAGAAGGAGTTATTATTGGGAGCAAGCCAAACTTCTAATGTGGAATAGAAGAGTAATGAAACTGCCAATAATATGCCACTAACTAATTCAAATGTCATTGTTAAGACCTCCAATTTCACCAAAGATACTTAAATAATAACATGAAAATGTTAATTATTTACAGTTTGTAACGATACTTTTAGTGATTAAAATGAAGGTCTATTCATTTTGTGGTAAAATAATAAAGAAAATTCAGAAATTTAAAAAGGAGGATAAAATGAATATTAAAGTAGGAGATACGTTTCGGTACGAAAGAACATTTACAGAAGAAGAGGTTTTGGAATTTGCTCATCTTACAGGTGATAAAGGGAGACATCATATGGAACATGATGAGCAGGGACGTTTAATGGTGCATGGGTTATTAACTGCAAGTATTGGAACGAAAATTGGTGGAGAGGTACATTACATAGCACGGGAATTAGTAAGTGAATTCATCAGGCCTGTTTTTACTGGAGATACAATTACTTGTGATGTAACTCTTACAAGTGTGGAACAATTGGAAGGGTACAAAAAGGTATCGATAGAGTCGATTTATCGTAATCAAAAAGGGAAAGAAGTATTAGTAGGATCAAGCTATGGAATTATACGAGAATAATGCAAAAAGCCTGTTTTTCATTTTTGAAAACAGGCTTTTTGCATTGCATTTTAATATACACGTTTTCGATTTTCAGCATGGCTCGAGATGAGTAATAATGCGGAGTCTTCGCCAATATTACGCACAATATGTGGCACACATGCACTCCAGGAGAAAGAATCTCCTTCTTCCACAATCGCGATATCTTCTCCGTGCTGTACTTCTAATTTACCGCGCAAAACAAGATGGCATTCTTCACCTTCATGAGCATTTGGTATATTTTCTTTTGGGAATCCAGCTGGGATTTCTACTAAAGATAAACGAAGGCCTCCTTGCTCAGCGACATGTTCAATCCTTTGTTCATCTTTTCCATACACACTGTATTTTCGTTCTTCCTTTTTTACAATTTTCATGTGATCTTTTTGCTCAAGTAATAAATAAGGGAGAGGAACGTTTAAAAATTTGGAAATTGTTTCTAAAGTTGAGATAGATGGAGAAGTTTTATTATTCTCGACCTGGCTCATAAAACCTTTAGAAAGTCCTGTTCCTTCACAAATTTGGGCGATAGTGACGCCTCTGCGCTGACGAATTTCACGTATTGCAGAACCGATATTCATAATAATCAAGCTCCTTTTTGTAGACAACTATTTGTATCATAGCAAAAAAAAACATTTTTTTCTCAAGAAAAATAAATTGACGGATAAAAAAAATTATTGTATGTTTTGTAATGTGAACAAAAGTTTTATATTATAAAACTCAAAAGGAGAGAACAAAATGAATCAACATATTGGTAATTTAATTATTCGTATCGTATTAGGAGTAACGTTTTTTATGCATGGTTTGGCAAAGTTCCAATCAGGCATTGATAATATTGCAGGATGGTTTACAAGCATTGGTTTACCAGGTGCTCTTGCATACGGCGTAGCGACAGTAGAATTAGTTGGTGGTCTGTTATTGATTATCGGTTTAGGTGTACGGTATATTGGATTATTATTCGCACTTATTTTAGTTGGAGCAATTGTAAAAGTAAAATGGTCTGCTGGTTTATTAGGAGATGGAAAGAATCCAGGATACGAATTAGACCTTGCATTGTTGGCAATGGGTCTTTACTTATTCGTTGTTAAAGCTGAAGGTTTTGTAGATAACTTCTTAAAAGCAACTGTATTCAAAAAACATTAATCGAAATGGGGGCATAACAATATGGACTTTCGACTTCATCCCAGTACAACACTCGGTGCAGTTCATTTATATGTATCGAACTTACAACAGTCTCTAGCATTCTATACAGATGTGTTACGATTGAAAGTGGTAAGAGAAGAGGAGCATATCGCTACACTTGGTAATGAAAGTAATGAACCACTTCTTATAATAGAGGAGAAAGAAAATGCTCTTCCAAAACAAAGAAGTCGCACTGGTTTATATCACTTTGCAATCTTACTACCAAGTAGACAAGATTTAGCAAATATTCTTCTGCATCTTGTGCAGAAAGTGTATCCGTTACATGGCGGGGCAGATCATTACTTTAGCGAAGCAATTTATTTAGCTGACCCAGATGGAAATGGAATCGAAATTTATCATGATCGTCAAAGAGAAGTATGGCGTGATGAAAAGGGAGAGCTTCCGTTTGTTAGCAACCCATTAGATGGAGACGGATTATTACAACAAGGAAATGAGTGGAATGGATTTCCAAGCGGAACTGTAATGGGACATATCCATTTACATGTTGCTGATTTAGAAGAAGCAAAACGTTTTTATGTAGATGGGCTTGGATTTGAAGTGACGATTCCAGTCCGAAATGGTGCATTATTTGTTTCAGCAGGTGGCTATCATCACCATGTTGGTTTAAATACATGGCAAGGTGAAGGTGTGCCGCCGCAAATGCCAAATTCCGTTGGCTTGAAATATTTCACAATTGTACTAGTAGATGAAAAAGAAAAAGAGCAAGTGTGTGAAAGCTTAAAATATATTGGCGCGATTGCTATGTATAAAGATGGAATAATGCAAGTAGAAGATCCGTTTGGTCACTGTATTCAATTGATTGTAAAAGGAGAAGCCTAAATAAAGGCTTCTCCTTTTTTTACTTTCTTATAATTGCTTTTTCATTTTGTAAAAAGAGTTCATTAAACTGTCTTGCTAGCTCGAAATCAAGTTTTGTTAAACCTTTTGCATTCCAGGATGACAAAGTAATAATGACTGCTTTATACTGGATAAGGATAAATGGATGGTGATTGTGTTCTTCTGATAGTTTGGCGGCTTCAGAGACAAATTCGACACCTTTTAAGTAGTCGGAAAACATATATTTTCTTTCAATCCATTTTTCATCTTTCACTGTCCATTTATCTAGCTTTGCTAATTCCTCTTGCACTTCTTCATCTGTTAGTCGTTGCATTATTGTTCACATCCTTTATTGAGAGTAGGGCAAGACCATTGCTAATCAAACGTTTTACAGATTCATTTTCTGTAAAAGTAGAAAGTTGTTGTAATAGAGCAGTAGATGCGTCGTGCCCTTTGTTATGCTCTAAAAGTAATTCTAAAATTTCAAGACGAAGTAACCATTCTTTCGTATAGAACTTATTTAGTACCTCTTGAATTGCTACTAATTGTTCCACATGTGAATCTTGTAACACACCTTCATTTCGAATATCACGAACGGTTTGATACATACGATCAAGCTCAGTTAATGTAAGTGGTTCTGGTGTTTCTTCTACTTCTTCAGTCACTTCGAAGAATGCGGCTGCATCGGCTGCGCCTGGGAATACAGAAGTGATTTTTGAACCAACTGCCATGTCAAAAGCTCCCCATGAAGCATCAAATAATAGACGATCTTTGTAAACTACTGTGCAATCTGTAAATGAAATAAGAGCGATTTTTTCATCGTTTTTCATAATATCGGTTACTGTTCCTTTTACATGAACACCGCTTGCAAAGTATAGTTCCGTACGATTACCAATGATAATGCCTAATGCTTGTAACTCCTCATCTGTGCAATCTTCGAGTGAAACATTGCCTTCTAATAAACCAACTGGTGTACCAAATCCATCTTGATGTACAGCTGTAGAATGATTCGGTAGTTGTTTATTGTTTAGTGCTAATGCAGTCGGTGTATTTGTTTTCATGTAAATCACTCTACCTGCATCATTTTGAATCTTTTCTGCAAATGTACCTGTAATTTGTAACCCACTACTTAATTGAGCAGTTGCATTGTTTTCAGAACGAATTGCTTTTTCTAATCCTTCTGCGTCACCTGTTTTAAAAGCCATTGTTTCAGAGAAGTTCTCAAGTGCCTCTGTTAATTCTTCAAATGACTTGCATACAAATAGCTGTGGTTGCATTTTTGTAACATCATAGGTCGTTTTTGTACAAGCTTCAATTGAGAATGGGACTTTTTCTACAGCATCTGTTAAACAATGTTTGCTCTCACCGACAGAGGAGAGAAGACCGGCACCGTAAATTTTCGGGTTATTTATATCTCCAATTAAGCCGTACTCGACTGTCCACCAGAAAAGGCGAGAAATTTGTTCCGCTTCTGATAAGCCAGAAACAAGCTTTTGCTTTTCGACAACTTCTTTTTCAGCTGCTGCAACTTCTTCTGGTGTAGAAGTTGGACTTTCTTTCACAATTGTCAAAGTACGCACAGCTTCAAAAGCATCGTGTTCTTCTTTAGTTGAAAATGCTTTTGCTCCAATTTGGCCAAATCGTTTTACATATTTTGCATATGTAGGATCAAGTAAAATCGGTGCATGTCCAGCTGCTTCGTGAACGATATCAGGAGCTGGAGTATATTCAATGTTTTCCACTTTACGAATATCTGTTGCGATTGGTAATAAACCATGTCCTTGGAAATCAAAGAACGCTACGCCGGGAATAAGGCCGTCAATCGTTACTGCACCCCAACCACTTGGTGCTAAGCATTCATTCATTTCTTCAACCTTTGGAATTGCATCTATATTAATACCAGATGATTGTAGTCCGTTAACATAGGCTGGATGAGCAACATCTTTTAAAAAGTTATGGTTTTGTCTCATAATGTAACGCCACACAGCGTGATTAACCGGTGTGTACTGATCGTAATGCTGCGTGGATACAAATGGTTTTAAATGTGATGGAATTTCTGTTTTCTTTGTCATTAATACATCCTCCTTTTTTATCTGTAAAAACTGCTGTGATTACTTTTGGGTATATCACCCCCTTTCAATTATTGTAAGCGCTTATAAAATTTTATCATAAGATTCGGAATTATTTAACATTTGTTTTTGTGAGAAATAGAAAAAGCCCCTATCGGAAAATCCGATAGGGGCGAAGAAATCGCGGTACCACCCTATTTGTAAGTGAAAATCCACCTACTTCTCAGTTACTGATAACGGAAAAATCCGTCTTTTCCTTCATGCAAAAATAGCACTACGAAAAAGAAACTCCAGAATTGTAATTCGCACTTGTATATGTACTGATTCGCACCAAACATCAGCTCTCTGAAACAGGGATATAAGTTACTACTGCGATTCTTTCAACGCGTAATATATGAAATTGTTTAAAAGGGGAAGACGCAAAAAAGCCCCTATCGGAAAATCCGATAGGGACGATAGAAATCGCGGTACCACCCTACTTGTAAACAAAAAATTGTTTACCACTTACTTTAAGATAACGGAAAGATCCGTCTTTCTCTTCATGCATAATCGCACTACGGGAAAGAAGCTCCAGAATTGTAATTCACGCTTGTATATGTACTGATTTGCACCAACCATCAGTTCTCTGAGTCAGGGATATAAGTCGCTACTAGGTTTCCTTCAAAGCCGATATATAATTCGTTCAACTAAACTATGTTTTGTATTATAAAACTACATTTGAATAGTTGTCAACAATAATTTTATTTAAATATAGTAGATAAGGGGAACGATAAGTGGGAATTATCTATAGGAGGATAGGAAAAGATGTGGAGAAAAATAATTGTTTTGATTGTCTGTGTTTGCTGCTTATGTGAAGCTGTGCCTACTGTTCAAGCTGAAACAAAAAATATACAAGTAGCTTTTATTCGTAACCATAATCTCTGGATAAAAATCGATGGGAACGAAAAACAAATAACAAAAGGAGAGTACATAACAAAGCCAAAATGGTCACATGATGGAAAATGGATCGCATACGCAAAGGGAGAGGAACAAAATCAGCTTGAATTGTACCGTGTTGCGGATGGGAAAAAAGTTGTTCCGTCTCAGACAGAAGCAACGAATTATCAATGGTCACCGGCAGAGAATATAATTGCATTTGAATTTACAAGCACGTTAAATACATTTGATGCAGAGAAGAAGAATGCAACGTTTGAAAATGTATCATCGGGTGTAGGAGACTATGCATGGTATCCAGACGGAAAGAAATTTCTTGTTTCGTCTGAGGCTCAGTTGCTTCCAACAGGTTGGACAGGAGCGCAGTTATATGAAGTACAAAAGGATGCAGGAATGAATCCGAATAAAATGAAACACCTGTATACATTACCGAGTATGCAGGAAGATTTCTTAGCCTATATTGCAAGTGATTTCAAATGGTCTCCAAATCAAAAGTGGATTGCTTTTTTAGCTGTACCAACTGCTTCGTGGTCAGCTGATAGTAATACACTTTGTCTTTTGAAAGCGGACGGAAGTTATTTTGAAAAAGTAGATCAAATGTTATTAAACAGCCAATGGATACAATGGTCTCCATCGAAAAATATATTAGCTTATATTGAAGGAAGTGGAAGATTTGCGTTAGAGAATAAACATTTAAAAATAAAGGAATTACCCGCTCTCCAGCAAGAAAAATTCACTCCAAAAGGATATGTTGATTGGGATTTTACATGGCAGGATAATGAACTTATTACTCTTTCAAGAGCGAAGGAAATGGAATGGTCGAACGAAGAAGAAAAAAGATCATTGCCTTCTTTATACCAAGTAAATATTCAATCAAATCGACAGCGTCAAATTACAACTCCTTCAAAAAAATATGGAGATTACAATCCACTTTATATAAAAAGTGAAAATCAGCTGACATGGATGCGCTCTGACCGTAAAAAGGCAGATATGTGGTTGGCGAATGGAGAGGGATCGAAAGCGAAGAAATGGATTGAAAATATTGATGTCCCCCAGTGGTATTATGAAAAATGGAATTGGGAGGAAGTTATTTCTGTAAAAGAAGGTTAAAAAAGGCTGCCTAGAATATTTTTTAGGCAGCTTTTTTATAGTTATTTGTGCGTTTTATTCGGCTTCTTTTTCCCAGGATTTCCATTCCCTTGGCGTTTTCTATTTTGCTCGTCTTTCGCTTGTTTTTCGTGTATTGTGTCTAAAAAATCATTTGAGTTACTCATTGATATATCCTCCTCAGAATTTCGTTTTATCTCTGTTACTATAACCATTTGAGAGGAGAATCATGAATTGGTATTCGGATTAAAAAATGTATAACTCTGTATAGATTTTTCAGCTTTCAAACATTTGTGAATTCCTCCCTAAATATATAAGAATTATAAAGTGAAACTTTAATCAGTGGGGGTTTTCTTCATCCCCCACTGATGATTATTAGCCCTCACCAATCGGGCTTTTACGGGCAGTTGATCCCCACCTAACTTATTTGCTTTCACTGAATTTTGAGGTGGAGGTCTTACTGCCCGTTAATGCGGGATAAAAATGGTTTACATATTTTATTGTAATAATTGCTAATAGGGGTGTCGGATATTTTTACAGCATCATTTATAATTGTGATTAAAAATAATGCAAAAGGAATATAGAAGAGAAAGGAGAAAAGATAGAAAGATATATTTATTTTCATAGAAAGGACTAAAACTATGAAACTTATTTTCATAAGGCATGGCGAGGGAACACATACAAAAGATTTACCTATGAGCTTGCAATTAGAGAATTCAGCTTTGACAAAAGAAGGCGAAAAACAAGCATTGTTACTTCAAAGTAGTTTACCACTACAAGAAATCGATGTATTAATAGCGAGTCCTACGCTTCGAACATTACAAACTGCTGCGATATGGAGCTCACAAGTAGTTTGCCGCAAAATAACACATCCTTATATTTCTCCACGTATTTTCTCTTATCGTGAAGGAGCGAGAACATTACCGTGTGACAGGTTGTTAGATACAAAGGTAATTCAAGAGTTATTTCCTAGTTTTTCTTTAAGAGAAAATACAAACGATATGTTATGGAATCAGGGGATAAATACGATTTCAGAGAAGGAATTTCAGAATATAGCAGATGAATTCATCGATTGGTGTTATACATTACATACAGAAAGAATTTGTATCGTTTCACACGATGGAACGATTACAGCATATAGGCAGTATTTACAAAATTTAGTTCTAACCAGAGAGGATTTTTTAGAAGAAACAGGTGTGTATGAAATAAACTTATGAATGGAGGTTTTTTATTTGAATATTGCGTTAGTAGTTGGCGATAATTCAGATTTAGAAGCACAATCGCTTCGAGCGACGCTTGAGTATTTTGGAGCAAGAGTTATTACATATTGGATTGGTCGACCGCGGGATTTGATGGATGTTCTTTCAGGGAAAAGTTTGTATGAAGATATAGATTATATTATCTTTTGCTTTCATGGTGAAGAAGGGGAATTTGTAATGGAAGAATTAGGGGAAGATGTGTATGAGAAAGATGAGCTGAGAGGAAACTTTGGTGTAACTGAAATTAAACAATATGCAAAATTGCATAACAAGTATATTATCAATAGCGGGTGTACTTTAGGAGATCCAAAACTTGCGACAGCATTTTTAAATAGTGGTGTAAAAGCTTATATAGGCTCAACAGATTATGTGGATGGAAATGCAGCACTTATGTTTACAATGCGTTTATTTTACGGGCTTATTAATCATCAAAAAACAATAGATGATGCATTTCAGGATGCAAAATCATTAGATAACGGGACTCTTACATTTGAATTATATAGAGAATGAAACGTGCTTATCCGAATATAGGATAAGCACGTTTCACATTTACCGCATAATTTTTTTGCGAAAAATAATGAAAATCATTATCAATTATGGTATGATATTTTCAAGTTTTTTGCAAGGAAATAAAAGCAACTATATAAATGTTAGTTTTTAACATTCTATATAATTGTCACAATTTATTCATAATTAACATTTAAAAAATAAGTAACTAATGTTAAGATATTACCTGCAACTAACTTAATTACATCTTTAGGAGGAAGATATGGTTATTCAATTTTTAAGAGAAAACAAAGCAGTTTCTTTTGTGTTAGCGATTATCCGTGTTTATCTGGGATACACATGGTTGATGGCTGGAATCGGAAAGTTACAAGGAAAGGGATTTGATGCGACAGGTTATTTGCAGGGGGCTATTGAAAAGTCAAAAGGAGCACAACCAGCCGTTCAATCTTGGTGGGCAGCATTCTTACAAGACTTTGCAATTCCGAATGTTGATCTATTTAACACGCTTGTAACATGGGGAGAAATTCTAGTTGGAATAGGTTTAATTGTAGGTTGTTTAACGAAAACAGCTGTCTTTTTTGGTCTTGTAATGAACTTTTCCTATATGTTTAGTGGGTCTCTAGGTGTGAATCCACAAATGGTTATTTTATCTATGTTTGTTTTAGTTGCTGGCATGAATGCTGGAAAACTTGGAATTGATGGTTGGATTGGACCTAAATTACTAGGTTCAAAAACGCAAAAAAGACAGAGGCAAGCTGCTTAATATATGAAACGGGTATCTCAAAGGTGAGATACCCGTTTTTATTACTTTGTCGTTTCGGTTGGATTCTTTTCAAAGAATTCTTTTACATAGCCCATAAATTCTTTCGGTTCTTGGCGGAATGGGGCATGATAACCTTTTTCAATAATATGAAAGGCGCTGTTTTTTAAAAACTGATGATAAGATTCGCCTTCTTTCCATGATACACTACTATCATTTCTGCCCCAAATAATTAAAGTCGGAAGCTTGATTTCACTAGCATTAATCTTAAGGCGTCTAGGCCACATTTTCATTTGGTTATAATGTTCTGTATCATCACGTTTAAATTTCACTTTACTTTCATCATAATTTGTAATTGAAGAAACAGTATTTAAATCAGTTGATAACTGTGGCTTAGGTGAAGCATTTCTGTTCGTTAATGATACAGCTCCTGTAGCGTCCGTTAAAATGAGATGGGTAACTGCATTTGGATATAAGTATGTTAAATTAAGAGAAATTTCTCCACCCATAGAATGACCAAGCACTGCAAATGTATCATATCCTAATTTTTTCATTAACTTATAATAAAGATTGGCATGGTTAGGGAAAGAATATGGAAAATCCATCGGCTTGGAAGAATGGCCAAATCCTAAAACATCAACGGAGATAATCGTATGATCTTTTGCTAAGTCTGCATAAATATCGCTAAATCCGTTGGATGATCCACCAAATCCATGAAGCATAAGTAATGGTGGTTTCTTTTTCCCAATTTGTTTAAAGTAAATAGTTTGTCCATCTATGTCGACCATTTTTTCATCTGTTGTTAACTTTGTTTCAATTGTATTTTTTACCTGTTTTACTGTTTCTACGGGTTTTTCTGCCGCATTACAACCCACTAGCAATGTAAGAGTAAGACAGCTTACTATATAAGATTTCATTCGTTTCAAGCATTTGACCCCTTTCTAACATAACGCTGCATCCATCATAGCAAATAAATGGTCACGATTTCCAGACAGGTGACTTCCATTTTTTATCATAAGGGGTGAAAGCAGTGTTTCTTGAAATCCTTTCGATTCCAAGTGTGCTCGAAATGTACATTGTGAGTGTGGAACATCTATACGTACAGTTCCATTCCAACCTTTGCAAATGGATTGTAATAATTGGATTGCATCTCCCTCATTTTTTGCGATAAGAGGGGTAATGCACAGTACATCCCCTTTTTGGATACATAATGAAAAAGACTCTATCCTGTGGTTTCTTTCAATTTTAAATGTGAGTGCTGCTCTAGCTAGTAATATTGAATAATGGTTTGGACGATGCGTACCTGTTGCGGTTTTATCAAGCTTACTGAGAGAACTAAGATCATCTTGTATAATTTGCTTTAAATGAGAGAGATTCGTAGATGTATTTGTAACAAATTTTTCAAAGCGATGGATTGTTGTAATTGTCGTAAAGCCGTATTTTTGGTACAAGGGCACACCAGCATCTGTTGCGATGAGTATAACTGGGAGAGAAGTAGGCGCTTGTTGCACACAAAAATCGAGTAAAGAATGGCCAAGTCCTTGTTTTTGAAAGTTGGGGTGAACCATTAACATACCGATAGAAGAAAATCCAGATTCGGAAGGGAATACCCCACCAGTAGCAATCAGTTTTTCGTTCTGTGTATAGCCAAATAGACTTCCGATTGACAGGTACATTTCAAATTGATTTCGCATAAATAATTGAGGCTGTAACCATCCAACAGCCTCGCAAAGAGAAATGAGCTGTGAAATACTAGAATTATTTAGTTTTTGTATTTGCATATTGAATCACCACATTTCTAATCTAGTAGAAATATTTTACCATGAAAAAAATGAATACATAGTCATAAACAGAGAGAATGTAAAGCAGTAATTTTTAATTTTGAAAAATCTATACTAGTTTCTTTTCATTTTGTAAAGGTGATAAAGCTTAATGATATAAGACAAAGATATACAAATTATAACTAAAATTTACATTACTTAACAAAATATTTACATATAACTAACTTTTCCTTAATAGTCTTCCTTTAAATTGGGTATAGGGAACTTAATAACGTATTAGGGGGACAAAAAAAGTGAAAAAGTTTATGAAGAAAGCATGGCCATTTGCAGTTGTCACATCGTTAGCACTTACTTCCGTAGTAACGTGGGGCGTAACACGTTCAGATGTAATTAAAGCGGATGGAAAAGCAAGTGATCCAAAAATTAAGAATGTAATTGTTTTAATTGGGGATGGCATGGGACCTTCGTATATGACTGCTCATCGTTATATGAAAGACAATCCAAAGACGTTTGAAATGGAATCGACAGAATTTGATAATCATCTTGTAGGAACACAAAAGACATATCCAGAAGATGAGCATCAAAATATTACAGATTCTGCATCAGCGGCAACAGCGATGTCAGCAGGTGTGAAAACATACAATGCAGCAATCGCGGTTGATAATGATCAAGCAGAAGTGAAAACAGTACTTGAACAAGCAAAAGAGCAAGGGAAATCAACAGGTTTAGTTGCAACTTCTGAAATTACACATGCAACGCCAGCTGCTTTTGGAGCGCATGATATAAGCCGTAAAAATATGGATGCAATTGCAAATGATTACTTTGATGAGAAAATTAATGGGAAACATAAAGTAGATGTTCTTCTTGGTGGTGGCGTGAATAACTTTGTAAGAAAAGATCGGAATCTTACAGAAGAATTTAAGAAGTCTGGTTATAGCTATGTAACAGATCGTGAGCAATTATTAAATGATAAAAGTGATCAAATTCTTGGTTTATTTGCACCAGGTGGCTTAGATAAAATGATCGATCGTAATGAAAAAACACCTTCGTTAGAAGAAATGACAAATGCAGCAATCAATCGTTTAAATAAAAACGATAAAGGTTTCTTCTTAATGGTAGAAGGTAGTCAAATTGACTGGGCTGGCCATGATAATGATGTAGTTGGTGCGATGAGTGAAATAGAAGACTTTGAGAAAGCATTTAAAGCAGCAATTGAATTTGCGAAAAAAGATAAACATACATTAGTGATTGCAACAGCTGACCATTCTACTGGTGGATTCTCTCTTGGTGTAAACGGTGAATATAACTTTAATGCAAATGCAATTAAAGCTGCGCAACGTACACCAGACTTTATGGCAAATGAAATTGCAAAAGGTGCAAATGTAGAAGAAACGTTGAAAAAATACATTGATTTACAATTAACAACAGAAGAAATTAAATCCGTGAATGACATTGCTCCATCAAAAGATGTAACGAAAATTGATAATGCGATTGAAGAAATCTTCAATAAACGTTCATTTACAGGCTGGACAACAGGTGGACATACGGGTGAAGATGTGAACGTATATGCATTTGGGCCAGGTAAATATCTATTCTCTGGCGTTCAAGAAAATACAAATTTAGCAAAACGTGTCTTCGATATTGTTGGTGGCGGTGACCCTAATAAAGGCAGACGCTAATTGTGAAGGAAAGCGAGGCATTTCGCCTCGTTTTTTCTTTTTTGGAGGAATAAAGGATGCAAAACTTTGTTAAGAAAATAGGGGCTTTTGCTCTAGCTGGGTTATTATTAATGGGTTGTCAATTTCAGCAAGAAACGAAGCAAAAAGATATAGAAAAAAAAGAGGTAACGGTAAAACAAGAAACGAAGGTACATGTAACACCAGAAGAAGAGAAAGAAATTCGGAATGTAATAGAGACGTTTGTGCAGACGACAAACGAAAAAAATTTCGATCAACATATGGCTTTGTTTTCGGGCAAAATTGTTGGCGCCGAAGACTTACGAACACAAAAAGAAGCGGCGTTTCAACGAGAAAATAAGAGAATTGAGTTGAATCGTGTTCAAGTGAAAAGTTCAAAAGGCGATTTTGCCATTGTTGAAACAGAAGAAAAAGAAATAGATGGTGGAAGCTCTCTTCAGAAAAAGATCCGGTATGCGCTAGGAAAAGAAGATGAGCATTGGAAAATTGAAGAAGTCCGGACGGTAGAAAAGAAATAAAAAGGTTCTCTTATTAGGAGAACCTTTTTATAATGGTAGTAAAATTTGATTTGAACATGCTTCAATCTCATCAATATCTTGGCGGATGGTTGCCATTTTATTATCAAGCTCTTCAGCTTTCATGGCAGCATCGTGGAGTTCATCTTTTAAATAATCGGGGATATTCCCCTCATATTTATAGTAGAGTTTATGCTCTAAACTTGCCCAGAAGTCCATAGCGAGTGTACGTAATTGAATTTCTGCAAAAACTTCTTTTGTACCAGAATTTAGCGCTAGTGGATACTTAATAATCATATGCAAACTTTTATAGCCGTTTTGCTTTGGATTAGCAATGTAATCTTTTACTTCTACAATTTCCATGTCTTCACGATTTTCAATGACTTGTTTTAAGTGATAAATATCTTCCACAAAGCAACATGTAATCCGGATGCCGATAATATCTTGCAAATGTGTTTGCGCATTTGCAATCGTTGGTGCTAAATTTTTGCGTTCGAGTTTTTTTACGATGCTTTCAGGCTGTTTCAATCTTGTTTTTATATGTTCAAACGGGTTGTAGTCCTCTAAGAATTGAGCTTCCCGGTTCATAATTTCGAATTTTGTTTTTAACTCTTCTAAAGCGAATGTATAAGGTAATACAAATGCTTTCCAATAGTTAACAGTTGATTGATTATATTTCATTTATATACACACCTTTTCATATTTGCAAATAAGGTTGCTTATTATACTAAATACCAAATCATATAAGCGCATGCTGCAAATGATGAGATCATAAAACGGTATTTTGCTTTCATTTGTTTTTAACTCCTTTCTAATTAGCTTTCATATATCAATAAATTGGATTGTTAATAAATTGATTATGTACAATTCTAATAGTAATGGATTGATGTGAATTTCGTATGAACTAATTGTTTCAGTTTTTTGTCTTTTTAGAATGATTGTTAAAAGGGTGAATTGACAAAAAGAATAATAGCATTTATTTTATAAATCGCAATCATTACGTTTTAGTTGCGATCTTTGGAGAAAAGGAGGTCTACATATGCGTGTAAACATTACATTAGCTTGTACAGAATGCGGTGATCGTAATTATATTACGAAGAAGAATAAGCGAAATAATCCGGAGCGTATTGAACTGAAAAAATATTGTCCACGATTAAAGCGAGTAACATTGCATCGTGAAACGAAGTAAAACAGCTAGAGAAATCTTGCTGTTTTTTTATGCATTTCTATTCTTAAGTAGGTACAGACACAAACAATCCCCCGCCCACATACATATAGTAAAGACCACTATTTTGGCGGAGGTGAAGGGTTTGAGTCTATTCGCCGCAATTGGATACATGATTCGCGAAGTGTTTGTATTTGTTTCTTATGTTAAAAACAATGCGTTCCCACAGCCATTGTCATCAGACGATGAAAAGAAGTACTTAGAGCTGATGGAGCAAGGTGATGCTCATGCGAGAAATCTTTTAATTGAACATAATTTACGGCTTGTGGCTCATATTGTTAAGAAATTTGAAAACACAGGTGAGGATTCGGAAGATTTAATTTCTATCGGAACGATTGGGCTCATTAAGGCAATTGAGAGTTATTCAGCGGGGAAAGGAACGAAGCTGGCGACATATGCAGCTCGTTGTATTGAAAATGAAATTTTAATGCATTTGCGTGTACTGAAGAAAACAAAGAAAGATGTTTCACTTCATGACCCGATTGGACAGGACAAGGAAGGAAATGAAATATCACTTATCGATATTTTAAAATCCGAATCCGAAGATGTAATTGATATGATCCAGCTTAGCATGGAATTAGAAAAAATTAAGGAATATATCGATATTTTAGATGAACGAGAGAAAGAAGTGATTGTAAAAAGGTTTGGACTTGGTCTTGATAAAGAAAAAACGCAGCGGGAAATTGCGAAAGCGCTAGGCATTTCAAGAAGTTACGTGTCCCGGATTGAGAAGCGAGCGCTGATGAAAATGTTTCATGAATTTGTTCGTGCGGAGAAGGAAAAGAAGGGAAAAGCGTAAAGGTGTGTGGTACGGTTGCAGCTCGAGTGCAGCCGTTTTTTCTTTTGATGAAAAGGGAATAAAACAAGAAACTCTAAGAAGAAATATACGTTCACTGTTGAAAATGACAGGTTCTATCTGTAATATTAGAAGGTGCTAACGAATTTAAGAATGAAATAGTACTTGTTTTTTCTTTTTATATGACTGGCTCGATGTATGATAAGTGAATATAAAAACCACTTTCTGATATAGAAAGAAAAGAAGGGAAAGCTAAACTTAATTGTTACATTAAGACTTATTAGGAGGTTTCGCGGTTTGCGACGTACATTATATCGACTCATGATCGAACTTACAAACGGGCGTTTTACTTCTTATATATTACGTAAATTTGCACAGTCTCGCTTAAGTTCCATTATTATTTCATCTTATGCAAAAGCATTTCAATTGAATCAGGATGAGATGGAGAAGGACTTAAAGGAATACCAGACGCTGCATGAATTATTTACACGTAAGTTGAAAGAAGGAAAACGAGAAATAGATGCAGCGGCATCAAGTATTGTTAGTCCTGTTGATGGGGTATCTGCTGATCATGGCCCTATTGAAGAAACGAAAACATTTGATATTAAAGGCAAGCGGTATTCGCTTGTGGATATGCTAGGTAATGAAGAGCGAGCAAGACGCTATGCCGGCGGTACATATATGGTTATTTATTTAAGTCCAAGTCATTATCATCGCATTCATAGCCCGCTCTCAGGTGCTGTGACAGAGAGAGTTGTACTTGGAAGAAAATCATATCCAGTAAACGCAGCAGGAATGAAATATGGAAAAGAACCATTGTCAAAGAACTATCGTTCTGTCACAGAGGTCGATAGTGAAGGACAACATATGGCGCTTGTAAAAGTAGGAGCTATGTTTGTAAATAGTATTGAGCTTCTTCATGAAAGAAATACTGTTCAAAAAGGTGAAGAGATGGCATACTTTACATTTGGTTCAACAGTCGTGTTACTGTTTGAAAAAGGAATGGTTGAAGTTGTTTCAACATTAACGAGTGGCCAAGAACTTCACGTTGGTGAAAAAATCGCAACGCGCTTATCTAATGGTAACGGGCAGTAAAAGTTTTATCACAAACTTGTGAGGACACCAAGAAGTTAGATGGACTTATGTGATGAGTGAAAAGTTCCCACGGATGGAAGTTTCATTTTATAA
Source organism: Bacillus sp. 95MFCvi2.1 (assembly GCF_000374965.1). Lineage (NCBI taxonomy): Bacteria > Bacillati > Bacillota > Bacilli > Caryophanales > Bacillaceae > Bacillus > Bacillus sp. 95MFCvi2.1. The sequence goes on from NZ_KB895705.1 coordinate 24,078, forward strand.
AAGAGCCATCTTGAGGATGGCTCTTTTTACAGGCGAAGCAGTAATCTATATGTACTCAAGACGATTTGACAAGCTTGTCCTCTAATGATCGCCGGATGATTTCTTGTTTTATAAGTAAAATGAAGTCAGGATTTAATTTTAGTTCTTTTGCTTTATAATAAGACTCAGTGAGTAACTCAGTAGATAACTGTTCCATATGTTTCGTTTTCAAGGTGAGTCACCTCCGATAATAAGGATAGGTTCTTTGTTGCATCTACTGTATCAAAAAAATATGATAGTCACAAACGACTGGTTATCCACATATCACCGTGGATAAGGTGTGTATGAGTTGTTGATAAATTTTGAATTAACTGAAATATCGATGTGGAAAATGTGTACAATGTTATCCACAAGCTCGCTATCGAAAAATGTTGTCGAAAAATTTTAAGAAAACTCCTCAAAGAGGTGAAAGAAATTGAAATTATTTTTACCTAATGAATACGTAAAAAACGTATATCATGTTCAACCGGAAGATTTAAAAAAACGCGGGATCAAAGGTATTATTACTGATTTAGATAATACTTTAATTGAATGGGATCGCCCGAATGCAACGCCTAAGCTTGAGCAATGGTTTTTAAAAATGAAAGAGCAAGGCATTCAAGTAACGGTCGTTTCAAATAATAATGAGCAACGTGTAAAGGATTTTGCAGATCCACTTGGCATTCCTTTTATCCATAGCGCACGTAAACCATTTGTTCGTGCTTTTAAACGTGCGATACAAGAAATGAATTTAAAAGCGGATGAAGTAGTTGTTATTGGGGACCAATTGTTAACGGATGTATTAGGCGGGAATCGCGTTGGTTTATATACAATTTTAGTCGTGCCAGTGGCACAAACAGATGGACTAGTAACGCGCTTTAATCGAAAAATTGAACGAAGAATTATGAGCAATATGAAGAAAAAAGGTTTAATTAACTGGGAGGAATAAAGTTTGACTGAAACAATTAAATGTATTGGTTGCGGTGTAGAAATTCAAACAGAAAATAAAAATGGGGTTGGATATGCACCAACTTCATCTTTAGAAAAAGAACAGGTGATTTGTCAACGTTGTTTCCGTTTAAAGAACTATAATGAAATTCAAGATGTGTCTTTAACAGATGATGATTTCTTGCGCATTTTAAATGGAATTGGACAATCAGACGCGCTTGTTGTCAAAATTGTAGATATTTTTGACTTCAATGGTAGTTGGTTACCAGGCTTACATCGTTTTGTAGGGAACAACAAAGTATTGCTTGTTGGAAACAAATCGGATTTAATTCCAAAGTCAGTAAAGCATGATAAAGTAAAACATTGGATGCGTTATAGTGCAAAGCAACTGGGCTTAAAACCAGAAGATGTCTTTTTAATTAGTGCAGCAAAAGGACAAGGTATTCGCGAGCTTGCTGAGGCGATTGAACAGTACCGCGGTGGTAAGGATGTATACGTTGTAGGGTGTACAAATGTTGGGAAATCTACATTTATTAATCGCATGATTAAAGAATTTAGTGAAGAAACTGAGAATGTGATTACAACGTCTCATTTTCCAGGAACAACACTTGATTTAATTGACATTCCATTAGATGAAACATCTTCTTTATATGATACACCAGGTATTATTAATCACCACCAAATGGCACATTACGTTGGAAAGCAAAGCTTAAAGCTTATTACACCAACGAAGGAAATTAAGCCAATGGTATTCCAATTAAACGAAGAACAAACATTATTCTTCGGGGGATTAGCACGTTTTGATTATATTAGTGGTGGTCGTCGTGCGTTCACTTGTCATTTATCAAATCGTCTACCAATTCATCGTACAAAACTTGAAAAAGCAGATGAATTGTATGAAAAACATGCTGGGGAGTTATTAAATCCACCAACTCCAGAAGAACTAGAAAATATGCCTGGGCTTGTGAAATATGAATTTAATATTCGTGAGCCCAAAACAGATGTTGTATTCTCTGGATTAGGATGGGTGACTGTAAATGAGCCAGGTGCAAAAATCGTTGCTCATGTACCAAAAGGAGTTAGTGTTTCATTACGTAAATCTTTAATTTAATATGGAGAGGGATTTATGAAACAATTATATGGTGTAATCGGGAATCCAATTGGACATTCATTGTCACCGCTCATGCATAACGATGCATTTGAACACTTGAATATAGATGCTCATTATCATGCGTTTCTTGTAGAAGAAGAAACATTAGGGGAAGCAGTGAAAGGGTTAAAGGCGTTAGGAGTTTCAGGATTTAATGTCACGACTCCACATAAAGTTTCAATTATGAAATACTTGGATGAAATTGATCCGTTAGCAAAGCAAATTGGTGCTGTGAATACGGTAGTTCATAGAGATGGAAAACTAATTGGTTATAATACAGATGGAATTGGTTATGTTCGTTCATTACAATCGATTAGTAAAGAGCCGCTTTATCAAAAGCGTATTTTATTACTCGGTGCAGGTGGAGCGTGCCGTGCTATCTATTTTTCGCTTGCAGACGCAGGTGTAAAGGAAATTGATATTGCCAATCGAACAGTGGAAAAGGCAAATCATCTTCTCTCTGGATGCCAAGCAAAGATTACATCGCAAGCTCTTTCATTAGAGCGAGCAACTGAAGAACAAGGGAATTATGATATTATCATTCATACAACAACGATAGGAATGCATCCGCATATCCAAAATACACCGTTGCAAATTCGATCTTTGAAACAAGGGACGATTGTCTCGGATATTATTTATAATCCATTTGAGACAAAGCTTCTGCAAGATGCGAAAGCTAAAGGAGCGATCGTACAGAATGGAATAGATATGTTTGTTTATCAAGGAGCACTTGCATTTGAATTGTGGACAGGACGTATGCCGAATATCGAAAAAATGAAACAATTAGTAATGAGAAAGCTTGGAGGCTAACTATATGTTAACAGGAAAACAAAAAAGATTTTTACGTGCAAAAGCACATCACTTAACACCGATTTTTCAAGTTGGAAAAGGTGGCGTAAATGAAAATATGGTAAAACAAATTGCAGAGGCGTTAGAAGCTCGTGAGTTATTCAAAGTGAGCGTACTACAAAACTGTGAATTTGATCGTCGTGAAGTTGCAGAAGAATTGGCTAAAGGTGCGAGAGCTGAAATTGTCCAAGTAATTGGAAGCACAATTGTTTTATATAAAGAATCAAGAGAAAATAAACAAATCAAACTTCCATAATAGCAAGTTTACTGTGCTCAGGATGTGTATATGTCGTTTCCATAGCATATGCTTGCTATGTTCGGGATAATAGGGTTTAGACCAATTGAGCTTTTACAGGCAGTAATCTCTCCGCATGTTGTTTCGGAAAGATTACTGCTTGTGAATTAAAGGGGGCGTTTCATTTGAAAAAAATCGGAATCATTGGCGGCACGTTTGATCCGCCTCATTATGGACATTTGCTGATTGCAAATGAGGTATATGATGCACTCGCGCTTGATGAAATATGGTTTTTGCCGAATCAAATTCCACCTCATAAACAAGATCGTAGTATTACAAGTGTAGAAAATCGATTGAACATGCTAGAGTTAGCAATTGAGCAAGAGGAGTATTTCTCGGTTTGTTTAGAAGAGTTAAGAAGAGAAGGTCCATCCTATACATATGACACTATGTTACAATTAACTAAGAAGCATCCGGATGCGCAGTTTCATTTTATTATTGGCGGAGATATGGTGGAGTATTTACCAAAATGGTATAACATCGAGAAATTACTTCAACTTGTAACTTTTGTTGGGGTTGCAAGACCGGGGTATACATTAAATACACCTTATGAAATCGTCACAGTAGAAATTCCGGAATTTGCTGTTTCGTCTTCCTTGTTACGTGAGAGATATAAAGAGAAGAAAACGTGCAAATATTTGCTTCCAGAACAAGTACAGGTATATATCGAGAGGAATGGGTTGTATGAATCGTGAGAAAGCACTTGAGATTGTAAAACAACAAATGCATGAAAAACGTTATATACATACAATTGGTGTAATGGAAACGGCAATTGAACTTGCTAAGCTATATGGCGTGGATGAGAAAAAAGCAGAAATGGCTGCTATATTTCATGATTATGCAAAATGTAGACCGATTCAAGAGATGGAAGACATTATTAAGCAGGAAGAGTTGCCAAAAGATTTACTTCACTACAACAAAGAGTTATGGCATGCACCAGTTGGGGCATACTTAGTAGAAAAAGAAGTCGGCATTACGGACTCTGAAATTCTGCAAGCTATTACATATCATACAAGCGGTCATGAAGAGATGACAATGCTTGATAAAGTTATTTATGTGGCAGATTATATTGAACCTGGACGCAAATTTCCAGGTGTGGAAGAAGCACGGAAATTAGCACAGGAAGATATAAATAAAGCTTTATTATTTGCATTAAAACGTACGATTCAATTTTTAATGGAAAAGGATCAAACGATCTATCCGTTAACATTTCAAACATACAATGCGGTACTGAAGGAGGAAATTACTGAATGAAAGATAAAGAGTTATTAGTATTAGCAGCAAAAGCAGCTGATGATAAAAGAGCAGAAGATATGGTTGTACTAAACATGCAAGGAATTTCACCAATTGCAGATTATTTTATTATTTGTCACGGGAATTCTGATAAGCAAGTACAAGCAATTGCACGTGAAATTAAAGCGAAGGCACATGAATTCCAAATCGACGTACAACGTATGGAAGGCTTCGATGAAGCGCGTTGGGTTCTAGTGGACCTTGGTGATGTAGTTGCGCATGTATTCCATAAAGATGAGCGTGATCATTATAATTTAGAGCGTCTATGGGGCGATGTGCCACGTGAAGATATTACAGAAGAGTTAAGCTAATGAGATATGAGCAATTTGCATTGTTGTATGATGAACTCATGAATGATGTCCCATATGATAAATGGGTAGAATTCACAGAGGAAAGCTTACAGCAGGCAGGCATGAAAGAGGCGAAGATTCTTGATGTAGCGTGCGGGACTGGGAATGTAACACTTCCGCTTGTGCGAAAAGGTTATGACATGATTGGTGTCGATCTTTCAGAAGAAATGCTAACAGTTGCCCAGCAAAAGCTAGGGGGAGAAGGGTATTTTATTCCTTTTTATCAACAGGATATGAGAGAACTGGATGTTCCTGGTGAATTTGATTGTGTGACAATCTTTTGTGATTCATTAAATTATGTATTGCAAGAAGAGGGGATACAAGAAACATTCAGACGAGTATTTCACCATTTGCGTCAAGATGGTCTGTTCTTATTTGATGTACACTCTTTATATAAAATTTATCATGTCTTTCAAAATGAAACGTACACAGTCAATGGGGAAGAGATAGCTCTCATTTGGAACTGCTTCCCTGGCGAAGAATCAGATAGTGTAGAACATGACTTGTCATTCTTTGTACAGGATCCAGAGGAAGGCGTATATCATCGCTTTGATGAATGTCATATGCAACGTGCCTATTCAGTTGAATTGTTAACAAAATGGCTTGAAGAAGCTGGATTTACAGTACTTCGTGTAACGGGTGATTTTGAACGAATGGAAGTAACTGAACAAACGGAACGTATCTTTTTTATGGCGAAAAAGAATGGATAAAAAAAGCAACCGATTAGGTTGCTTTTTTTTGTTTAGAATACAATATTTTATTTATAGAAAAGTAGAAAAGTAATACCTATAAAATCTAAAAATAAGGGTTTGATAAAAAATAGGATGAGAAAAAGAGAAGGATTTTTAAGAGGATTCTGTATCATTGTGGCGTATTATTTACGTGTGCTTATTAAATTGTTGTTCAACGCCTTCTAAATCTTCATCGTATTTTTCATGTGTCCGCTCGAATAATTTATGGAACATATCTCCGACGTGATCCTCTAAAATACGAATACCCTCTCCTGTAACACCGCCTTTTACACATACTTTCTCTTGTAGAGTTGGTAATGTGAAAATTTCTTTTTCTAGTAATTTCCCCATCCCGATAATCATTTCACTTGCTAAAGTAGTTGCTTCTTCATGAGTAATATTTGTTTTATCCACAGCAGCATCAATGAAACATTGTAGTAAGTAGCTGAAGAATGCGGGTCCGCAGCTTGCAATGTCAGATGAAACTCGTGTAATATCTTCTCCGATCACAATAGGTGTAGAAATATTTTTAAACAAACGAAGTAACTTTTGTTCCCATTCTTTTGAACAGTTTTTCCCGAATGTGAATAGTGAGGCGCCAGAGAATGCGCGGTTTGTAATGCTCGGAATAATACGTGCGACGTGACAAGATACAACCTGTTCTAATTGAGCTGCTGATATGGGGCTTGTAATAGAAATTAAACATTTTTCATCAGTAAAGTGGGCAGTGTGTTTTTTTAAAATTGGATAGATGTCTAAAGGTTTAACGCAAATAAAAATAAGCTCTGAACGTTCAATTACCTCTTGCACTGTCTTTGCTATATGAACAGAAGGATACTTCTCTTTTATATGATATGCTTTGGCAGGCGTACGATTAATAATAGTAAGGCACGAAGGTTTGACAGCACGGGTTTCTAAAAATGCATCGATTAGTATATTCCCCATGTTTCCTGTCCCTATAATTCCTATGTTCAATGTTTCATCCCTCCTTCGTAACATCTTTCTCCTAAACAATATGAACCATGTTGTGAATTTATGAATTGGAGGTATTAAAATTATGCGGAATTTTCAAAAGAAGTGGCTCGCTTTATTAGGGGCTGTTGGCGTCGTATTTATACTGTTTATGTGGCAGACGAAGCAACAAGCTGTGCAACCGACCGTGAAACTTGATACAAATGTGAAGAGCGAAGAGAGAAAAAGTAAATTGAAAGTAGCGGAATCAAATGGACAGAAAAAAACAATTATGATTGATATAAAAGGTGCTGTGTATCGCGAAGGTGTATATGAGGTAGGAGCGGGTGCACGCGTGAAAGACGGGATTGAAAAAGCGGGTGGTTTTTTACCTGAAGCGGATATGGGAAAAGTGAACTTAGCGCAGCTTATGCAAGATCAAATGTTACTCTATGTCCCGAGAAAAGGAGAGCAAGTTCAAGGAGCCAATCTACCTTCAGGGCGGAAGGAGGAGAAAATTCAAATTAATGTTGCTTCAAAAGAGCAGCTCGAAAAAATAATGGGAATTGGGCCTCGGAAAGCAGAAAATATTTTGAAATATCGAGAAGAACATGGGCCGTTTCAAAAAATGGAAGATTTATTGGAGGTAGATGGCATTGGAGAGAAATCGCTTGAAAAAATAAAAGATAAAATAATTATTCCATAAAGGATTGACGAACTTTTTCTCCTTTCGCTACACTACAAGTAGATGAGAAAGTAGGTGAAAAGATATGGAACGAATTTCTTGGGATCAATATTTTATGACGCAAAGTCACTTATTATCGCTACGTAGTACGTGTACAAGGCTTGCAGTAGGAGCGACAATTGTCCGCGATAAGCGAATTATTGCGGGTGGATATAACGGTTCAATCACAGGTGGTGTGCATTGTATAGATGATGGGTGTTATATCATTGATAATCATTGTGTTCGTACAATTCATGCTGAAATGAATGCACTGTTGCAATGTGCAAAATTTGGTGCGAAAACAGAAGGTGCGGAAATTTATGTTACACACTTTCCTTGTTTACAATGTTGTAAAGCCATTATTCAAAGTGGTATTACAGCTGTTTATTACGCACAAGACTATAAAAATCACCCCTATGCTGTGGAACTATTCGAACAAGCAAATGTCACTGTGAAACATGTTCCGTTAGAATATGATATTACAACGTTAGAGCAACAAGAACGTCATTTGCAATTAAAAGAACTGTTTTCATCTTTAGAAAAAGATGAGTTAACAATGAATGAATTACAACAAGTATTCGCTAGAGCAAAAGAGATACTATAAGTGCGTGTTCAAAAAGGAGGATAAAGAGAGTTTGGCAGTTCGAGACGCGGAAGTCAGGAGAGTGCGGAGTGTAGATGGAACTACATGAGTGCCGGATTGGCGAAGCAGACGAAGAAATGTGAAAGATATCTTTCCTGGATTTTTTGAACATCCGCTATAAGGGGTGAGTATAAGTTGCGTGGACAATGGGGCTATATTGCAATCTCGTTTGTTATTGGGATTGCGATTGCCTGTTCCTCCTTTAAATTGTTGTATATTGGTTTATTTTGTTGTTATATTCTATTTTGTATATATCGTACTTCACGTCGACTCCTCTTTTTTTGCATACTGGCATGTTCCGGTAGCTTCCTTTATACCTCATATGTTGAATGGAAAAATCAGCATTCAAAAGGGTTAGACTTTGAAATAACAGAAGGCGTGATTCAAACTACACCCCTTATAAATGGTGATCGACTCTCTTTTCAAATGGAGGTCAATGATAGAGATACGTTGCAATTGATGTACAAAATTCAATCAGTTGAACAAAAAGAACAGTTGCAGAAATTACATGCTGGTATGAGTTGTACATTTCAAGGAGAAATGAAAGTGCCGTCAGAAGCACGGAATTTCCACGGGTTCGACTATCGTGACTACTTACATAAGCAAAAGATTCACTTTTTATTCGAAGCAAAAGAGATTTCAAATTGTATCCAAAAATCTTTGACGTTTACACAGTGGGTCTTTTTATTACGCCAAAATGCGATGTCGATAGTCGCAGAAATGTTTCCTGGGCAATCCGGAGCGTTTATGAATGCGTTGTTGTTTGGAGATCGGCAACTGATGACATTTGAAGTAGAAGAACAATACCAACAGTTTGGTCTTATCCACTTATTAGCCATTTCAGGATCACATATTGTATTATTAATGGCGATTGGCTACTTTGTTCTACTACGGATTGGTGTAACGAGGGAAATGGCGACAATCTGCCTCATTATTTGCATTCCGCTGTATATGTTTTTAGCAGGGGCGTCTCCATCTGTCATGAGGGCTTCTGTAACGGGTGTTATGTTGTTGCTAGCACTAATGCATTCTATCCGTGTTTCGAGTTTAGATGCGCTTAGTATGACGGCTGTATTAATGCTTTTATATAACCCTTATATGGCTTTTGATATTGGATTTCAATTTTCGTTTGTTGGTAGTTTTGCGTTATTGCTGTCAGCAAGTAGGCTATTACGGCATGATAATGGTCTGATTCAAAATACAATCTATCTTTCTGTTATTTCACAACTTGCTAGTACTCCTATTTTGTTATATCATTTTGGTTATTTTTCTCCATATAGTATTTTCCTCAACCTTCTATATGTCCCGCTTCTATCTTGTGTTGTGTTACCGTGTAGTATTGTAATTTTTGCGTGTATACTATTTGTACCTTTCGTAGCGAAATGGCTCGCACAAATGTTATCAGTATGTTTAACAATTTCTAATGATATTCTTCAGTACTGTGAAAATCTCCCGTTTCTTCGCTTTACCTTTGGCCAAACGCCTTTATTTCTTATAGTTTTATATTGTTTTAGTATCGTTAGTATATTTATTGTGTGGGAAAGAGTGGTTAGAAAAAAGTTTTTATTCCTGACTGTTGGGTTTTTCCTCTTTATATGTATTTTTCATTATATTTCGCCTTATTTCCGTACTAGCGGAAGTGTGACTTTTATTGATGTTGGACAAGGGGATGCGATCTTGATTCGTCTTCCGTATGAAAAGGGGGTCTATCTCATTGATACAGGAGGAACGATTCCTGTAAAAAAAGAAGCATGGCAGAAGAAAAAACATGAATTTTCTGTTGGACACGATATTCTCCTTCCGTTTTTGCAAAAAGAGGGTATTCGGAAAATTGATAAGTTGATTGTAACGCATGGAGATACAGATCATATGGGAGCGGCTAAAGAATTGTTATCCGCTATTACTGTAGGGGAAATCGTATTTGGGAAGAAGCGAGAAGATGCTGTGGTCGAAAAAGAATTGAAAAAAATTGCAAAGGAAAAAAATATAAGGATAAACATTGTAGGAGAAGGGGATGGATGGCAAGTAGACGAAGCGATATTTACTGTACTATCACCAGAGGGAGGAGAGAAAGAGGATAACGATTCGTCTATTGTGTTATGGGTAAAGCTAGGTGGATTTATATGGCTGTTTACTGGAGATCTAGAAGAGAAAGGCGAGCGACGAATTGTAGAGCAGTATCCAGAGTTGCGAGCGGATATTTTAAAGGTTGGGCATCATGGTAGTAAGACGTCGTCCTCATCTTCTTTTTTACACCTGATTCAGCCTAAAAAGGCAATTATTTCAGCTGGAGAGCATAATCGATATGGTCATCCGCATCGGCAAGTGCTAGAGCGTTTGTTAGAACTTGATATTGAAATATGGCGAACAGACAAGCAAGGAGCTATTTCCTATGTTTTTGAAGGCGAAAGAGGAACGTTTCAAAGTAAACTAACATATGATGAAGCACAGAAAAGGTGAAGTAAAAAAAAAGAAGGCCGCAAGCAGCAGCCTTTAAGAACCAATAAATTTAATAATTGTTGCAATAATGAAAAGTGTTGCGAAAAAACCAAATGAGACGATAAAACCTACCCCTGAATCAATAGCGTCATTGCGTTTACTTTGAACGTTTTGCTCAAATTCATTCATTTAGAATCCCTCCCCAACATTCCATTTTAGTATAAGATATTGTCAGAAAAAAATCTACAATTTCCATATGAAGATAAAGGGAGACTTTAATCAGTGGGTTTGCTCTTCCGCTGATGATTACCCCCCACCAATCGGGTTTTTACGGGCAATTGATCCCATATCTGACTTTTTTGCTTTCGCTGAATTTTGAGATGAGAGTCTTACTGCACGTGAGTAGCGGGGGAGATAGAGAATATGTGTGTAGAAGTAGGCGGTAAATCTTATGTGAAAAGAAGATGGAAATTTGATTTCCATGCATGTTAACAGTTAACAATTATACTTATCCGGCAGTTGCGAATAATAACAGTAAAGTGGTTACCGCACACCAATAAGAATCCCGGGACTTATTGCGTGGCGTTTTATATAGATAAAGGGACGGGTTAGTTTAAACCTGTTCCTTTGTACTTGTAAAACAAAAGATACCACATTAGTATAGAGATATATTGCCAAATTAGGGAGTAGGAAAAAGCATGAGTGATATACATAAGAAGATTAAAAAGAAACAGTTTGCACCACTTTATTTAATATATGGAACGGAAGTTTATTTTATAAATGAAACAATAAAGCTTATAACAACGGAAGCGCTAGCTGAAGAAGATCGTGAGTTTAATGTTGTAACATATGACTTAGAAGAAGCGTATTTGGAAGATGTAATAGAAGATGCACGGACGCTTCCTTTTTTTGGAGAACGTAAAATACTACTAGTTAAATCCCCATTGTTTTTAACATCGCAAAAAGAAAAACTAGAACAAAATCTAAAGATTTTGGAGGAGTATGTTGCAGAACCATCTCCATTTTCGATTGTTGTATTTGTAGCTCCTTATGAAAAATTAGATGAGCGGAAAAAAATCACAAAATTATTAAAGAAAACGGCAGATGTAGTAGAAGCAAGTACGATGCAAGTACAGGACGTTCGTAAATGGATTGTGGCCCGTGTAGATGAAGTGCATGTACATATTGAGGAAGCAGCTGTTAGTTTACTATTGGAGCTTGTAGGAAGCAATGTAACGATGCTAGCAAAGGAAATGGACAAGTTGACCCTTTATGTTGGTATAGGTGGAGAAATTACAACAGGGCTTGTAGCGGAACTGGTACCAAAATCGGTTGAACAAAATGTGTTTGCGTTAACAGAAAAGGTAGTAAAAAAAGATATTGCTGGGGCTATGCTAATTCTAGATGGACTATTTACGCAGCAAGAGGAACCAATTAAATTATTGGCGTTATTAGTGAGTCAATTTCGTTTACTGTACCAAGTGAAGGAATTACAGCAACGTGGATATGGACAAAATCAAATTGCTTCGCATATTGGTGTTCACCCGTACCGAGTAAAGTTGGCGATGAATCAAACGAAATTTTTCTCGTTTGAAGAATTGAAAAAAGTTATTTTAGAGCTAGCTGAAGCTGATTATAGTATGAAAACAGGGAAAATGGATAAAAAGCTTGTCTTGGAGTTTTTCTTAATGCGTTTAAATCATATTGGGTAAAATAAAAGCGGAGGCAGTTCGCTCAGAATCACAGGTCATTGGAGCCCCCCACCGAGAAGTGTTTTTGGCTTCAATCGAGAGGGTGAAATGGCCGGAGATTCTAGTTGCTATAGCTGGATAAAATAAAAAAGTTCATGTCATCTGCTGCATGGACTTTTTTGTATATAAAAAAACGATCCAAATGGATCGTTTTTTAAACGCCTTACGCGTTTACTTGTTTCGCTAAGCGAGATTTTTGACGAGCTGCAGCGTTTTGGTGGATAAGACCTTTACGAGCTGCTTTGTCAAGTTTTTTAGAAGCAGTTTTGAAAGCTTCTTTAGCATTTTCAAGATCGTTATTAGTAACTAAAGCTTCTACAGTTTTAACAGCTGAACGCATGTCAGACTTGATAGAAGCGTTATGTGCACGACGCTCTTCGCTAAGTTTAGCGCGTTTGATAGCAGATTTAATGTTTGCCATACTTTTCACCTCCCTGGTGCGATCGAGTGACTCGATACTTACATAGAACAAGTGATATTCTATCAAACGGAGAAGAGAATTGCAATAGCGAGATCAATGAAATTTCATGTAAGGGAAAGAATGGCCTTATATAATTTTGGGAAATCTAACGATATTTACTATTAAATGCGGAGGAGATACGATGAAAGAACCATTAGATTTAAGTAAATATAGCGTTAGGACAGACCTTGCAGTAGAAGCGCATCAAATGTTACAGGAACGTCAACAAAAACAAACGGGAATCGAAGGTGTTGTTGTAAAAGAGCGTGAAGAAGAAGGGATTACGATTACGAAAGTGATAATCGATGAAAGTGCTTCTGAATCGATGGGTAAAAAAGCCGGGAATTATTTAACGCTTGAAGTGCAAGGGATCCGCCAGCAAGATACGGAACTTCAGCAAAAAGTGGAACGTATTTTTGCAAAAGAATTCTCTTACTTATTAGGAGAAATTGGAATAACCAAAGAAGCAAGCTGCTTAATTGTAGGGCTAGGGAATTGGAATGTCACACCAGATGCACTTGGTCCGATTGTTGTAGAGAATGTGCTTGTGACACGCCATCTTTTTAAATTACAACCTGAAAGTGTAGAGGAAGGGTATCGCCCAGTTAGTGCAATTCGTCCAGGTGTAATGGGGATTACAGGGATTGAAACAAGTGACGTCATTTACGGTATCATTGAAAAAACAAAGCCGGATTTTGTTATCGCTATCGATGCGCTTGCTGCAAGGTCTATTGAACGAGTAAACAGTACGATACAGATTTCAGATACGGGAATTCATCCTGGATCTGGTGTAGGAAATAAACGAAAAGAACTAAGTAAAGAAACGCTAGGAATTCCTGTGATTGCTATCGGTGTTCCGACGGTTGTAGATGCTGTTTCCATTACGAGCGATACAATTGATTTTATCCTAAAACATTTTGGACGTGAAATGAGAGAAGGAGATAAGCCGTCTCGATCTTTATTGCCAGCAGGTTTTACATTTGGAGAAAAGAAGAAACTAACAGAGGAAGATATGCCGGATGAAAAAAGCCGTAATATGTTTTTAGGGGCAGTGGGCACATTGGAAGATGAAGAAAAACGAAAATTAATTTACGAAGTATTAGCTCCTCTTGGTCATAATTTAATGGTGACGCCGAAAGAAGTAGATGCATTTATTGAAGATATGGCAAATGTAATAGCGAGTGGTTTAAATGCTGCACTTCATCATCAAATTGACCAAGATAATACAGGTGCATATACGCATTGATGAGAAGAGGCGAAAGTAGTTGAGTAGATTTACGCTTCAATGTGTGTGCTGCGTTATTCTGTTTTTGTTTGTGATGCTAATCGGAATTGGAATCGTTAATCATGGCTTAAAAAGCATGAAAGGCTATCGACAGCCAACATATGAACAAGTTGCACGAATGACGGGAACTGGAAGTGAAAATGTTGATTTAGAAATTTTAGGAGGTACATTTTCAGCAAGTGAAAAACAAAAACAGTTAGAAAGTCTCAGAAGTTTTAATGTTGTAGAAGGACTGGGAATGGGAATCGCAGAATTTGTTCGAAGTATCGCTAAGTTTAGTACAGATATAGTAATTGGGAAAATAAAAGATATTTTTAGCCAATTGGGAGAATAAACAGAGGTTGTCTTATCATTTTGTAAGACAACCATTTTTTTGTTATAAAAAGGTTTGTCTCGTTTGATCTGCTCGCATAAGATAAAGAGAGGAAGATTTGTCTTATAAGCAGCACGAGTTTTCATTGAATCTTTGCTGCTCTATTGATATAATCAGTGCTAGTGTATATTGGCGAGACTATTAGGAGTTGAGAACATAGATGAATAAAGAAGAAAGAGCAAAAAGACAGTCCAACATTCGTAACTTCTCCATCATTGCTCATATTGACCACGGAAAGTCAACGTTGGCAGATCGTATTTTGGAGAAAACAAATGCGTTAACACAGCGCGAAATGAAAGCTCAATTACTTGACTCTATGGATTTAGAGCGTGAGCGTGGTATTACAATTAAATTAAATGCAGTTCAATTAACGTATACGGCAAAAAACGGTGAAGAATATACTCTTCACTTAATCGATACACCAGGGCACGTCGACTTTACGTACGAAGTATCTCGTAGTTTAGCGGCTTGTGAAGGTGCTATCCTTGTTGTCGATGCAGCGCAAGGTATTGAAGCGCAAACGTTAGCGAACGTGTATTTAGCGCTTGATAATAATTTAGAAATTTTACCGGTTATTAATAAAATCGATTTGCCAAGTGCTGACCCAGAGCGTGTTCGTCAAGAAGTAGAAGATGTAATTGGTTTAGATGCATCAGAAGCTGTACTTGCTTCCGCAAAGGCTGGAATTGGGATTGAAGATATTTTAGAACAAATCGTTGAAAAAGTACCAGCTCCAGAAGGTGACCCGGAAGAGCCACTTCAATGTATGATTTTTGACTCTTTATATGACCCATATCGCGGTGTAATTGCGTATATCCGTGTTGTGAACGGTACAGTAAAAGTTGGCGATAAAGTACGTATGATGGCAACTGGTAAAGAATTTGAGGTAACAGAAGTAGGTGTATTTACACCGAAAACAACGCAGCGTGAAGAGTTAACAGTAGGTGATGTAGGATTCCTAGCAGCATCTATTAAAAATGTAGGAGACACACGCGTTGGTGATACAATCACACATGCGAAACGTCCAGCAGCAGAACCATTACCAGGTTATCGTAAATTAAACCCAATGGTATTCTGTGGTTTATATCCAATCGATTCGGCGCGTTATAACGATTTACGTGATGCATTAGAAAAACTTGAATTGAATGATTCTGCTCTTGAATTTGAGCCAGAAACATCTCAAGCATTAGGATTCGGTTTCCGTTGTGGCTTCTTAGGGTTACTTCACATGGAAATCATTCAAGAACGTATTGAACGTGAATTTAAGATTGATTTAATTACAACGGCGCCAAGTGTTATTTATAAAGTATATTTAACGAGCGGTGAAGATCTTATTGTTGATAACCCATCTAACATGCCAGATCCGCAATCTATTGACCGTGTGGAAGAACCGTTTGTAAAAGCGACGATTATGGTTCCAAATGATTACGTTGGTGCTGTAATGGAAATTTGCCAAGGGAAACGTGGTACATTCCTTGATATGCAATATTTAGATGAAACACGTGTTACGTTAACATATGAGATCCCACTTTCTGAAATCGTATACGACTTCTTTGATCAATTGAAGTCTAATACGAAAGGGTATGCATCATTTGATTACGAGTTAATCGGTTACAAACCGTCTAGACTTGTGAAGATGGATATTTTATTAAATAATGAACAAGTCGATGCTTTATCATTCATTGTACATCGCGATTCAGCCTATGATCGTGGTAAAGTAATTGTAGAAAAATTAAAAGAATTAATTCCAAGACAACAGTTTGAAGTACCAATTCAAGCGACAATTGGGAACAAAGTTGTAGCGCGTTCTACAATTAAAGCGATGCGTAAAAACGTACTTGCAAAATGTTATGGTGGTGACATTTCTCGTAAACGTAAACTTCTTGATAAACAAAAAGAAGGTAAAAAACGTATGAAGTCTGTTGGTTCTGTAGAAGTGCCACAAGAAGCATTCATGGCTGTATTAAAAATGGACGATAACTAATAAAAAAGAAGCCGTTTGTGCGGCTTCTTTTTGTACGTAGGATTACTTTTTTAGACATCTTTTCATCTCTCCTTTACAATGGTGAGGATGCTTTTTATTGTAAGAAACAACAGTGATATAGAGTTAGGAGACTATTGATGTCTGAAAATATTCGAAAAGATATTCAAGAAAAAATACAAAACGGTGATTTTAATTGTGAAAAAGAATTGACGCTTTCTATTATTAGCGGAAAGTGGAAAGTTGTAATCTTGTGGCATCTAGGTGTAGAAGGGTCGCATCGCTTTAGTGAGTTACAACGACTATTCCCAAACATTTCTCATAAGGTTTTATCTAATCAATTAAAAGAATTAATGGAAGATGGAATCATTGATCGGACAGTATATCCAGAAGTACCTCCGCGGGTAGAGTACTTTATGACTGATTTAGGTATGACGCTTTTACCAATCGTCGAAATGATGTATGATTGGGGAAAAATGCGAATGGAACAAATTCGTAACACGTTACAGAAGTAAAGGAGCCTCCGAAGTGCGGAGGTTTTCTTTTTAGAAAGGTAGGAGTCTAGTTTAATGCAAGCTGCATATATTCATATTCCGTTTTGTCAGCATATTTGTCACTATTGTGATTTTAATAAAGTATTTATTGAACGTCAGCCTGTTGATCAATATTTAGAGTATTTAGAGAAAGAAATTATAAATACGGTTCAAAAGGTGCCGTTTGAAAATATGAAAACGATTTTTGTTGGGGGCGGGACACCAACGGCATTAAATATGGAGCAGACAAAAAAGCTGTTAGATATTATTAATCGCCGTTTACGTCCGTTCGCTCCAAACTGTGAATTGACGTTTGAAGCAAATCCTGGAGATTTGCCAAAAGAAAAGTTGAACCTGCTATTAGATGGTGGTGTCAATCGAATTAGCTTTGGTGTGCAAACATTTCGAGATGAATTACTTCAGAAAATTGGACGTAAGCATACGAGGGAAGATGCATTTGTAGCGATTCGTGAAGCGCAGGAAGTAGGCTTTACGAATATTAATGTGGATTTAATTTATGCATTACCAGGGCAAACGATAGAAGATGTGAAAGAAACGTTGGACATTGCTTTTACGTTAGGAGTTCAGCATTTTTCTGCATATTCCTTAATTGTTGAACCGAAAACGGTTTTTTATAATTTAATGAACAAAGGAAAATTAAGACTTCCAGGGGAAGAGCATGAAGCAAGAATGTATGAAATAGTAATGGATGAAATGGAAAATCATGGCTATAAACAGTATGAAATCAGTAATTTTTCAAAAGAAGGCTATGAAAGTAGACATAATCTCACATACTGGAATAATGAACAGTATTATGGTTTTGGAGCTGGTGCTCACAGTTATGTAAACGGAGAACGAATTCAAAATGTTGGCCCGTTAAAGCAATATTTCTCTAAAATTGATGAGACAGGCTTCCCTTATTTAGACGTCCACGAAGTAACAAGAAAAGAAAGAATGGAAGAAGAACTATTTTTAGGGCTTCGGAAAACAAAGGGCGTTTCTAAGCTTACATTCCAAAAGAAATTTGGTGTCGAAATGGATGAGATTTTTGCAAAGCAGTTATTATCCAACAAGGAATATGGATTGCTTCAGGATAAAGGTAACCATGTTTGTTTGACGAGACAAGGTAAGTTATTAGGGAATGAAGTATTTCAGTCGTTTTTAATTGATTAATTAAATGTTCAGTAGGTATGAAAAAGTTTCTCTATTTTGTGACGTTTCCGTTGACAATTGAATGTCAATTTTGGTAAGTTATTAATAGATTTAGCACTCGAAGACAAAGAGTGCTAACAGAGGTGATGATGAGATGCTTACGGAACGTCAGCTCTTGATTTTACAAACAATTATTGATGACTTTATTGGATCAGCGCAACCTGTTGGGTCAAGAACGTTGGCTAAAAAAGATGAAATTACATTTAGTTCAGCTACGATTCGAAATGAAATGGCTGATTTAGAGGAACTGGGATTTATTGAAAAGACACACAGTTCTTCTGGACGTGTTCCTTCAGAAAAAGGATATCGATTTTATGTAGACCATCTTTTAGCACCACAACATTTATCGAATGAGGATGTTGTACAGATTAAGGATTTATTTGCTGAAAGAATTTTTGAAGCGGAAAAAATTGCACAGCAATCCGCTCAAATTTTATCAGAGCTCACAAATTATACGGCAATTGTTCTTGGACCGAAAGTGAGTGCAAATAAATTAAAGAATGTACAAATTGTTCCGCTGGATCATCAAACAGCAGTCGCCATTATTGTAACAGATACAGGTCATGTACAAAGCAAAACGATTACCGTTCCGGAATCTGTTGATTTATCAGATTTAGAAAAAATGGTTAATATTTTAAACGAAAAGCTATCTGGTGTGCCGATGGCGGAGTTGCATAATAAAATTTTAAAAGAGATTGTGACGGTTCTACGTGGGTATGTCCACAACTATGATAGTGCAATAAAAATGTTAGATGGTACATTTCAAGTTCCCTTGTCGGAAAAGATATACTTTGGGGGGAAAGCGAATATGCTTTCGCAGCCGGAGTTTCACGACATTCAAAAGGTACGCTCCTTGCTGACTATGATTGATAATGAAGCTGAATTTTACGATATTTTGCGTAATAAACAAGTCGGGATTCAAGTGAAAATCGGTCGAGAAAATTCTTCGACGGCTATGGAAGATTGTAGTTTAATTTCTGCAACCTATTCCATTGGCGAAGAACAGATTGGAACAATCGCGATCCTAGGTCCAACGAGAATGCAGTATTCTCGCGTAATTAGTCTGTTACAATTGTTTTCAAGACAATTTACAGATGGGCTAAATGGATTGTATAAATCAAAATAATAAATTCACTCGAGCGATGAACATTGTCATTGCTGGTGTGTAACATAAAAACTATGCTTGGACGCTCATGTTAAGCATGAGCTCTGGTGCCTTTTAAGGAGGTGAAAGTTGTGGAAGAGCGTAACGAACAAGTAGTTGAAGAAGCGAAAGAAACGCAAACTGAGGAATCTATTACAGCAGAAAACAGTGAAGAAACTGTAGTAGAAGAAAAAAGTGAAGCGGCTCTTTTACAAGAAAAAGTAGATGGATTGCAAGCGAAATTGACGGAAACGGAAGGTCGCACACTACGTCTACAAGCTGATTTTGAAAACTATAAGCGCCGTGTTCAACTGGATAAGCAAGCGGCTGAAAAATATAGATCGCAAAGCCTTGTGTCAGATATTTTGCCAGCTCTTGATAACTTTGAAAGAGCGATGCAAGTGGAAGCGAGCGACGAGCAGATGAAGTCCTTATTACAAGGGATGGAAATGGTATATCGTCAATTGCTAGAAGCGCTGACTAAAGAAGGTGTTGAAGCGATTGAAGCTGTTGGTAAACAGTTTGATCCGCATGAACATCAAGCTGTTATGCAAGTAGAAGACAGCGAGTTTGAATCAAACGCGGTTGTGGAAGAATTCCAAAAAGGTTATAAACTGAAAGACCGTGTGATTCGCCCATCAATGGTAAAAGTAAATCAATAATTTACATAAATGTAGGAGGTTTCGCCATGAGTAAAATTATCGGTATTGACTTAGGTACAACAAACTCTTGTGTAGCTGTTATGGAAGGTGGAGAACCAAAGGTTATTCCAAATCCAGAAGGGAACCGTACAACACCTTCTGTTGTAGCTTTCAAAAATGAAGAGCGTCAAGTTGGGGAAGTAGCGAAGCGTCAAGCGATTACAAACCCAAATACAATCATGTCTGTTAAACGTCATATGGGTACAGACTACAAAGTAGAAGTTGAAGGTAAAAACTACACACCTCAAGAAATTTCTGCAATCATTTTACAAAACTTAAAAGCTTCTGCTGAAGCGTACTTAGGTGAAACAGTAACGAAAGCTGTTATCACAGTGCCAGCATACTTCAACGATGCAGAACGCCAAGCAACAAAAGACGCTGGCCGTATTGCTGGTTTAGAAGTAGAACGTATTATTAATGAACCAACAGCAGCTGCGCTTGCTTACGGTTTAGAAAAACAAGACGAAGAACAAAAAGTTCTAGTATATGACTTAGGTGGCGGTACATTCGACGTATCTATTCTTGAGTTAGCAGATGGAACATTTGAAGTTATTTCAACTGCGGGTGACAACCGTCTTGGTGGTGACGACTTTGACCAAGTTATCATCGATCATTTAGTAGCTGAATTCAAAAAAGAAAATAACATTGATTTAAGTCAAGATAAAATGGCACTTCAACGTTTGAAAGATGCAGCTGAAAAAGCGAAAAAAGATCTTTCAGGTGTAACACAAACACAAATTTCATTACCATTCATTAGTGCTGGGGCTGCTGGTCCATTACACTTAGAATTAAACTTAACAAGAGCGAAATTTGAAGAACTTTCAGCTAACCTTGTTGAAAGAACATTAGAGCCAACTCGTCGTGCATTAAAAGATGCTGGTCTTTCTCCAAGTGAATTAGATAAAGTTATTCTTGTTGGTGGTTCTACTCGTATCCCAGCTGTACAAGAAGCAATTAAACGTGAAACTGGTAAAGAACCATATAAAGGCGTTAACCCTGATGAAGTTGTAGCGTTAGGTGCTGCAGTTCAGGGCGGTGTACTTACTGGTGATGTAAAAGGCGTTCTATTATTAGACGTAACTCCACTTTCTTTAGGTATCGAAACTATGGGTGGCGTATTCACGAAGTTAATCGAGCGTAACACAACAATTCCAACAAGTAAGTCACAAGTGTTCTCAACTGCTGCTGATAACCAGCCTGCAGTAGACATTCACGTATTGCAAGGTGAGCGTCCAATGTCAGCTGACAACAAAACACTAGGTCGCTTCCAATTAACAGATATCCCACCAGCACCACGTGGTATTCCGCAAATCGAAGTAACATTCGATATTGATGCGAACGGTATCGTAAATGTACGTGCAAAAGACTTAGGAACAAGTAAAGAACAAACAATTACAATCCAATCTTCTTCAGGTCTTTCTGATGAAGAAGTAGATCGTATGGTAAAAGAAGCTGAAGCAAATGCTGATGCTGACCAAAAGCGTAAGGAAGAAGTTGAACTTCGTAATGAAGCTGACCAACTTGTATTCCAAACAGATAAAGTTGTAAAAGATTTAGAAGGTAAAGTAGATGCAGCTGAGGTAGCGAAAGCAACAGAAGCAAAAGAAGCATTACAAGCGGCAATCGAGAAAAATGATCTGGATGAAATTCGTGCGAAAAAAGATGCACTTCAAGAAATCGTACAACAACTTACTGTAAAATTATATGAACAAGCTCAAGCAGCTGCTGGTGCTCAGCAAGCAGAAGGTACACAAGGTAACGCTAGTGCAAAAAATGACAACGTAGTTGACGCTGAGTTTGAAGAAGTAAAAGAAGATAAGTAATAAAGTAAAAAAACATAAGTAAGATGACAAAAAGTCAAAGTCAAGCGTGCCTTGGCTTTGGCTTTTTTCATGAATGAAGAAAGTGCTTCGGGCAGGTTAGCTCTTTCATATGAGAGTCTTAAGTTTTTCTTTTTGCATACTGTAAGTGAGGAAACTTTGTTGCAAAGCACTTTCTTTCGGTGTTAAAATTACGTTTATGTGAAAGATTCGGGGGTTACAAATTTATGAATAAAAGAGATTATTATGAGGTGCTCGGCCTTAGCAAGGGCGCTTCAAAAGATGAAATCAAAAAAGCATACCGTCGTTTGGCTAAAAAATATCATCCAGACGTAAGCAAAGAAGAAAATGCAATTGAAAAGTTTAAAGAAGTACAAGAAGCGTATGAAGTTTTAAGTGACGATCAGAAACGTGCGCAGTACGATCAATTTGGTCATGCTGATCCAAATCAGGGTTTTGGCGGCTTCGGCGGTGGAGACTTTGGTGGTGGATTCGGATTTGAAGACATTTTCAGCTCATTCTTTGGCGGAGGTGGCGGCAGACGCCGTGATCCAAATGCACCGCGTCAAGGTGCTGACTTGCAATATCAAGTTACTTTAAACTTTGAAGAAGCGATTTTTGGTAAGGAATTAAATGTTGAAATTCCAGTTGAAGACCCATGTGACACATGTCAAGGCGCTGGAGCGAAACCAGGAACTTCAAAAGAAACATGTAAACATTGTTCAGGAACAGGTCAAGTGAGCGTAGAACAAAATACACCATTTGGTCGTATTGTAAATCGTCAAGCGTGTAAACATTGTTCAGGAACAGGCCAAATGATTAAAGAGAAATGTACAACATGTCATGGCTCTGGAAAAGTACGTAAACGTAAAAAAATTAACGTTAAAATTCCAGCGGGTATTGATAATGGTCAACAAATCCGTGTGTCTGGTAAAGGTGAAGCGGGTGTAAACGGTGGGCCGGCTGGTGATTTATATGTTGTTGTTCATGTAAGAGACCATGAGTTCTTCGAGCGTGATGGCGATCATATTATTTGTGAAATGCCATTAACATTTACGCAAGTAGCGCTTGGTGCTGAAGTGGAAGTTCCAACTGTTCATGGAAAAGTGAAATTGAAAATACCAGCAGGAACGCAAACAGGAACGGAATTCCGCCTAAAAGGAAAAGGCGCTCCAAATGTACGTGGATATGGCCAAGGTGATCAATATGTAGTTGTTCGTGTTGTTGTACCAACGAAATTAACATCACATCAAAAAGAATTATTACGTGAATTTGCAGGACAAGAAGATCAAGATGATAGCCTATTTGGAAAGCTTAAACGAGCTTTTAAAGGGGAATAATGGAAATAAAAAATGGAGTTGGTAAATTGTGAAATGGTCAGAAATTAGTATTCATACAACAGAGGAAGCAGTAGAAGCTGTTTCTCATATTTTACACGAAGCAGGTGCTAGCGGTGTAGCGATTGAAGACCCGGCAGAGTTAACAAAAGAGCGTGAGCAACAGTATGGTGAAATTTATGCGCTCAATCCATCTGAATATCCAGAAGATGGTGTGTTAATAAAAGCATATTTCCCACAAACGGATTCTTTACATGAAACAGTTGCGAGTGTAAAATCATCTATTGATGTACTTCCATCTTTCGACATCGAAATTGGTACAGGAAATATTACGATTAATGAAGTCGATGAGGAAGACTGGGCTACTGCTTGGAAAAAATATTATCATCCAGTTCAAATTTCTGATACATTCACAATTGTGCCAACTTGGGAAGAATATATACCTTCTTCTCCAGATGAAAAAATTATTGAATTAGATCCAGGGATGGCATTTGGTACAGGGACACATCCAACAACAACGATGTGTATTCGTGCGTTAGAGAAAAC
Organism: Bacillus sp. 95MFCvi2.1; assembly: GCF_000374965.1. Taxonomy (NCBI): domain Bacteria; kingdom Bacillati; phylum Bacillota; class Bacilli; order Caryophanales; family Bacillaceae; genus Bacillus; species Bacillus sp. 95MFCvi2.1. The sequence goes on from NZ_KB895705.1 coordinate 47,612, forward strand.
AGTGCAGCCAGGTAATACCGTAATTGATGTTGGAACAGGTTCTGGTGTATTAAGTATTGCTGCAGCAAAATTAGGTGCAGCATCTGTTCAAGCGTATGATTTAGATCCAGTTGCAGTTGAAAGTGCGGAGATGAATGTTCGTTTAAATAAAACGGACGGTATCGTATCTGTCGGACAAAATAGTTTATTAGAAGGTATTGAAGGACCAGTAGATTTGATTGTAGCAAATTTACTTGCAGAAATTATTCTTCTATTCCCTGAAGACGCAGCGAGAGTTGTAAAACAGGGTGGACTATTTATTACATCTGGTATTATTGGAGCAAAAGAAAAAGTAATCTCTGAGGCGTTAGAAAAAGCTGGATTTACAATTGAAGAAGTGTTAAGAATGGAAGATTGGGTAGCAATCATTGCACGAAATGCGTAATATATAATTTATGTTAATAATGAACGAAAGAGTCTCTCGCTATATGAAGTGAGAGACTTGCCGTTTGTTATATTAAAATGATAACGTTTCGTTCTTTTCGTAAGGGAGGACTTACGAAAGGAACGAAACTTTACTAAGGTGATGAGATGCAACGTTATTTTGTAGAAGAGAAGTATGTAAATGATGCAAGTATTCGTATTGTAGGTGATGATGTACATCATATCGCAAGAGTGATGCGCATGTCAGTTGGTGATCACATTTATTGCTGTGTACACGGTAAAACAGCAATGTGTACAATTGCTGAAATTACCAGTGAATTTGTGGATAGTGCTATTGTAGAATGGGTAGAGGCGTCAAGTGAACTGCCAGTGTTCGTGACGATTGCAAGTGGACTGCCAAAAGGAGACAAGCTAGAGTTAATTTTTCAAAAAGGAACTGAGCTTGGGGCGGCCGCATTTTTACCATTTCAAGCATCTCGTTCTATTGTAAAATGGGATGCAAAAAAAGCAGATAAAAAAGTTGAGCGCTTGAAAAAAATTGTGAAAGAAGCTGCAGAGCAATCGCATAGAAGTGAAATTCCAGCTGTACATGCTCCGGCATCATTTAAACAATTGCTTGCGATGAGCAGTGATTATGATGTTTGTCTTGTTGCGTATGAAGAGGAAGCAAAGCAAGGCGAAAAAGCTAATTTTGCGAAGGCTTTAACGGCACTTGAACGTGGTCAAAAACTGTTGGTTGTATTTGGCCCAGAAGGTGGTTTATCTGAGGAAGAAATTTCTGCGCTTCGTGAACATAAATTTATACCATGTAGTTTAGGGCCGAGGATTTTACGAACAGAAACGGCGCCGCTTTATGCGTTAAGTGCCGCTTCTTATCATTTTGAATTGATGGGGTGATGATCAATGGCAACTGTTGCGTTTCACACGTTAGGTTGTAAAGTAAACCACTATGAAACAGAAGCAATTTGGCAATTGTTTAAACAAGGTGGTTATGAAAGAACTGAATATGAAAAGAAAGCTGATGTGTATGTAATCAATACATGTACAGTAACAAATACTGGAGACAAAAAAAGCCGTCAAGTTATTCGACGTGCTGTACGTCAAAATCCAGACGCTGTTATTTGTGTAACAGGATGTTACGCACAAACATCTCCAGCGGAAATTATGGCGATTCCAGGCGTAGATATCGTTGTTGGTACGCAAGATCGTGAGAAAATGCTAGGGTATATTGAAGAGTTCCGTAAAGAACGTCAACCAATCAATGCTGTCCGTAACATTATGAAAACACGTGTATATGAAGAGCTTGATGTACCGTATTTCACTGACCGTACACGTGCATCTTTAAAAATACAAGAAGGTTGTAATAATTTCTGTACGTTCTGTATTATTCCTTGGGCACGTGGTTTAATGCGTTCTCGTGATGGAAAAGAAGTTATTCACCAAGCGCAGCAATTAGTGGATGCAGGTTATAAAGAAATCGTCTTAACTGGTATTCACACAGGTGGATATGGGGAAGACATGAAAAACTACAATTTAGCTGGATTGCTTCGCGATATGGAAGCAGAGGTAAATGGCTTGAAACGTCTTCGCATTTCTTCAATTGAAGCGAGTCAAATTTCAGATGAAGTAATTGAAGTATTAGATAAGTCTGAAGTAGTTGTCCGTCATTTGCACATTCCACTACAATCAGGTTCTAACACTGTACTAAAACGTATGCGCCGTAAGTATACGATGGAATTTTTCCAAGAGCGTTTAGATCGCTTGAAAGAAGCGTTACCAGGCCTTGCGATTACATCCGATGTAATTGTTGGCTTCCCTGGTGAAACGGAAGAAGAATTTATGGAAACATACAATTTCATTAAAGAAAACCGTTTCTCTGAATTGCACGTGTTCCCTTATTCAAAACGTACAGGAACACCTGCGGCTCGTATGGATGACCAAATTCCTGAAGAAGTAAAAAATGATCGTGTTCATCGTTTAATTGAATTATCGAATCAGTTAGCGAAAGAATACGCATCTCAATTTGAAGGTGAAGTTCTTGAGATTATTCCAGAAGAGCCTTTCAAAGACGGCGATCGTGAAGGATTATATGTAGGTTATACAGATAACTATTTAAAAGTTGTGTTTGAAGGATCTGAAGAATTAATCGGCAAACTAGTAAAAGTGAAAATTACAAAAGCTGGTTACCCATATAACGAAGCACAATTTGTTCGTGTTCTTGAAGATGATGTAAAAAAAGAATCAGCAAGTGCGTAAGAGAAAAGCATGCAAACGAAAAGGGTTTGCATGCTTTTTTCTTTGCTGGAGAAGTTAAGATATGAAGTTGTAATATTTCATGCTATAATGCTAACCGTTATGGTTGTCAGACAACCGTGTAGTGAAGAAAGGGGCATATGAAAAATGAACTATGCAAAGTTAATTGACCACACATTATTAAAACCGGATACAAAAAAAGCAGCGATTGTTACATTATGTGAGGAAGCAAAGAAACATGACTTCGCGTCTGTGTGTGTAAACCCTACTTGGGTTGAAACTGCAGCAGAATTATTAAAAGGTACAGATGTAAAAGTTTGTACAGTAATCGGTTTCCCTCTTGGAGCAAATACACCAGAAACAAAAGCGTTTGAAACGCAAGATGCAATTGCAAAAGGTGCAACAGAAGTTGATATGGTAATTAATATTGGTGCATTAAAAGATAAAAATGATGAATTAGTAGAGCGCGACGTTCGTGCGGTTGTAGAAGCTGCAAAAGGAAAAGCACTTGTAAAAATTATTATTGAAACATGCTTATTAACAGAAGAAGAAAAAGTTCGTGCTTGTGAATTATCTGTAAAAGCAGGTGTAGATTTTGTAAAAACATCGACTGGCTTCTCAACGGGCGGGGCAACAGTAGAAGATGTAGCACTAATGAGAAAAACAGTTGGGCCAGAAATCGGTGTGAAAGCTTCTGGTGGTGTTCGTAACGGAGAAGATATGGACGCGATGGTAGAAGCGGGAGCAACACGTATTGGTACAAGTGCTGGTGTTGCACTAGTAAGTGGGAAAACAGCAACAACGGATTATTAATTTAAAAGCGGAGCCGACTGTTTAGTCCTATCTGATAAGCTTGTTATCTTCTTGTATGGAAGGTAAAAGAAACGAATCCATCTAGCTATTATAGCTAGATGGATTGAATTGTTCAAAAAATAAAATATACATTAGCTGTAATGTATGATTTGAACAAATTTAGATAGAAGAAGGGCATCTACTCTTCTTTTATTCTGTCAAATAGTTGACCTGAAGTAACAAAATGTATTATAATCGTAAAAGACATGCTGAAGAAGTGTTTCTTTTTGCATGCTGAAGTTAGTATGTAAGTGTGATGTTTCGGAGGGAGGGAAAGAGAATGTCAAAAACAGTCGTTCGTAAAAACGAGTCTTTGGAGGATGCACTTCGCCGTTTTAAAAGATCGGTTTCTAAAACTGGTACACTTGCTGAAGCAAGAAAGCGCGAGTTTTATGAAAAACCAAGTGTAAAACGTAAGAAGAAGTCTGAAGCGGCAAGAAAGCGTAAATTCTAAGAGAGGGTGTAAGTTATGAGTCTTCTCGGTCGTTTAAACGATGATATGAAACAAGCGATGAAGAATAAACAAAAAGAAAAATTAACCGTTATTCGTATGGTTAAGGCTGCTTTGCAAAATGAAGGAATTAAACTGCAACATACTCTTACTGAAGAAGAGGAATTAACAGTTTTAACTCGTGAAGTAAAACAGCATAAGGACTCCCTCCTTGAATTTAAAAAAGCGGGTCGTGATGACCTTGTTGATAAACTGCAAAATGAAATTCAGATTTTAAATACGTATTTACCTGAACAACTAACAGAAGAAGAGCTAGTGAATGTAGTTAAGCAAGTTATTTCTGAAGTTGGTGCTGCTTCTAAGGCAGATATGGGTAAAGTGATGAGTGCTGTTATGCCGAAAGTAAAAGGTAAAGCAGACGGATCACAAGTGAATAAGCTGGTTGCACAGCTATTAGCATAAAAAAGCGTCTCATGAGAAATGAGACGTTTTTTTATGCTTTTTTCTTTTTGGACGTGATATTACAAGCTCTTTTTTCATACATATGGGATGAGAGGGGGGTCTTGGAGATGAAGAAATTAGTGCAAATGAAAAATTGGCTAACAAAGCAAATAGACCTACCAGTGGATGTACTAATGGATCTACCTCGTATTACCCTTGTCGGGCAAGTACATATTTATATAGAAAATCATCGAGGGTTATTAGTATTTACAGATAAAGAAGTGCGGTTGTTATTAAAACATGGTCAATTATTAATAAAAGGGCAATCGTTTGTTATTAAAACAATTCTTCCAGAAGAGCTTTTGCTTGAAGGGATTATTGAACAAGTAACATTTTTAGAAAATGAGAAGAAAGATAAATTGTAATGAAACTTCCATTAGTGAAGTTTTTCTTCTTATTTCGTTTCGTACGAGCTATTTGAATGTTAAAAGCTGAAGAAAGCACTACGAAAATAGTGGCGTAACATTTGTGCTTTTGAGAAAGGTAGTGGGACGGACGATGAAAAATCAATGGTTCACACGATGGCTTGGGTATGTGAAGGTTCGAATTGAAGGTAGAGGAGCGGAGCGTTTTATTAATGAATGTGTGCGTAGAAATTTAGTCGTATGGGATGTAAAGAAGATTGCAGAAGATACATTAGTATTTTGTATGTTGCTTCGTGATGTGAAGCGACTGAGACCGATCTATCGAAAAAATGAATGTAAGCTATACTTTATTGGACGTTTCGGTTTTCCGTTTTGGAATAAGCGTTTGCTTAAGAATAGTGGTTTTTTAATCGGTTTTCTTATCTTTTTTTTCGGTATGATTGCTTTATCAAATATGGTCTGGAAAATCGAGATTACAGGGGCAAAACCGGAAACGGAATATATTCTTATAAAAGAATTGGATAAAATGGGTATTAAAAAAGGAAGACTGCAATTTCAAATGCCGAATGTAGAAGATGTTCAGCGTCATTTGACAGATAATATTAATGCGATTACATGGGCTGGCCTAGAGATAAAGGGGACAACATATCATTTTAAAATTGTTGAAAAAAATGAGCCGGAGAAGGAGAAAGAGCAAAAACCACAAAATTTAGTTGCCAAAAAAGAGGCAATCATTACAAAAACATTTGTGGAAACTGGAAAACCAGTTGTAATGAAAAATGATTATGTGCAAAAGGGACAACTTCTTGTGTCAGGGATGTTTGGAAAAGAGGATAATCCAACGATTGTTTCTGCTAAAGGAATTGTATATGGAGAAACGTGGTATGAATCTGAAGTGACAGTTCCTTTAAAAACAACATTTCAAGTGTATACAGGAAATTCATATAATGAGCATTATCTTCGTCTTGGAAGTGTTAAAATAAAAATATGGGGATTTCAGCATGATAAGTATAAGCGGTCTCGTACTGAAAATGTCAAACATGATGTGAAACTGTTTGGTTTTATATTGCCTATTTCCTATGAAAGGGAAATTGTGCGTGAAGAGGAAGAAGCGAATCGTGAATATACAGAAAAACAAGCAATGCGAGTAGCGAAAGAAATGGCTGAAAAAGAACTAAAGAAAAAATTGGATGAACATGCTATGATTGTAAGTGATAAGATTTTGCACAACGAGGTTGAGGCGAATCATCTAAGAGTAACATTACATTATACGGTGATTGAAAATATTGCAGAGCCACAACCGATATCTGAATCCGATATTCAAGGAGACTGAGTAATGGCAGAACAATTAATAGAAATGAATCAACAAGTGGAAAATCCTAATGAAGCAATTGCTCTATTTGGAGTGAATGATGCACATTTAAAAGTAATTGAACGAGAACTTGCCGTATCTATCGTAACGCGAGGTGAATCTGTTCGTGTATCTGGAACAGATGAAACCGTGGCGCTTGTTGAAAAAATTTTACAGCAATTACTTGCTGTTATTCGTAAAGGTGTATCAATCTCGGAACGAGATGTTGCATATGCAATTCAGCTTGGCCGTCAAGGGAAAATAACTCATTTTGAAGAGCTATATGAAGAGGAGATCTTTAAAACAGCAAAAGGTAAATCCATCCGTGTGAAAACAATGGGTCAAAGACAGTACATTCATGCGATGAAGAAGAATGATATTGTATTTGGAATAGGGCCTGCTGGTACAGGGAAGACATATTTAGCTGTGGTAATGGCTGTACGAGCATTAAAGCAAGGGTATGTAAAAAAGATTATTTTAACAAGACCAGCTGTAGAAGCAGGGGAAAGCTTAGGTTTTTTACCAGGTGATTTAAAAGAAAAGGTAGACCCTTATTTACGTCCTTTATACGATGCGCTTCATGATATTCTTGGGCAAGAATATACACAGCGTATGCTAGAGAGAGGAACGATTGAAATTGCACCTCTTGCATATATGAGGGGACGTACGCTGGATGATTCTTTCGTTATTTTAGATGAAGCTCAAAATACAACTGGTGCTCAAATTAAAATGTTTTTAACTCGCCTAGGTTTTAGTTCGAAAATGGTTGTTACTGGCGATCCGTCGCAGGTTGATTTACCGAAGGGGGTAAAGTCGGGACTTTCAATTGCTGCGAATGTTCTATCAGGTGTATCAGGGATTTCATTTGTTAAATTAGAGCAATCGGACGTTGTAAGACATCCCCTTGTGCAGCGGATTATCGAGGCATATGATAAAATGGAATGATCCTATTTGTAAGGATCATTTCTTTTTGTATGGTAGAGATAGATGAAAGGGTTGGCGAATAGCCTATTTTTTACTATCATTAAAGGGTGGACAAGTAGATTCATTTACTTGTGAATGTGCAGTGCAATGTAGAAGCCTGCTTATAAAAAGCCCGATTGGTGGGGGTTAATCATTGGTGGGGATAAAAAACTCCCGTTGATTAAAGATTCACTTTATGTCTGGAGAGGAGAAGGTATTGAAATCATGTCAAGATCTCAAGAAATTTCTAGGTGGTTTCGTAACATACAACATTCGAAAAAATTAAGCTGGATTTCTTATATTTTATTAGGAGCGGTACTGTTTTTTGCACTCATGAACAATGTGAAACCAGAGCAACTAGATGTTAAAATGCTATCTATTTCGAAACAAACAATCCACTCTCCTATCAAAATCGAAGATAAAGTAACGACGGATAGAAAGAAGAGAGAAGCTGCTCAAAAGGTAGAGGACCAATATACATATCGAAGTGAATACAAGCAAAATAAAGTAGATATTGTAAACTCTGTCTTTTTAGCGATAAAAGAAGTGGAAGCTGACACGAAGGCTGTTGGTCCTGATGAACAGAAAAGGATTTCTGCTGCAGAACGATTGGAGAAATTAAAGAAGAAATTGCCTACAGATTTAACGAAAAGTTTATCTGATTCTGTGTTGTTACAGTTTGTAAATGCTGAACCAGGTCAATTGTCATTAGCAAGAGATGCTATGGTAACAGCGATTAATAATATTATGAGTACTCACATTAAAATGAATGAAGAAAATGATGCGAGAGAACGATTTGTCAATGAAATACGCAATGTTAATGTGAATAGCGATTTAAAAGACGCACTTAACGTACTTGGAAAATATGCAATTGAAGCAAATTATTTCTATGATTCAACTGCTACAAAAGACCGGAAAAAAGTAGCGGAAGATGCAGTTGCGCCAGTTTATATTCTTCAAGGGCAAATTCTTGTGAAGGAAGGCGACACGATTACAAGAGAAGTATATGATCAATTGAAATTAGTTGGGCTTCTTGAACAAGGAAATACATTTCAGCCATTTGTAGGATTAGCAATCATTATTGGTGTACTCCTATTCTTTATGCATAAGCAATTTGAATCGTTTTTAAAATTGAAAAGAGAAGAAAAACCATATATTTTAGCTTATACAACAATTGTAGCGATTACAGTCGTTTTGATGAAAATCATTAGTTTGTTTCAAAAGTTGGAATATGCCGGTATCGCATATGTTGTTCCGGTCGCGATGGGAACAATACTAGTAAAATTAATGATTGGTGATCGTTTTGTTTTTATAACAAGTATGATCTTCTCTGTATGTGGGAGTATTATGTTTAATGAAGGTGTAACGAGTACACTGAATTATAGTGTAGGTATTTATGTTTTATTAAGCTCGTTATCGGTTAGTATCTTTTTGAGAGAGAAAAATCGACGTTCGATGATCTTACAAGCGGGCATCCTTGTTTCTGTTCTAAATGTAGTTGTATTAGCTGCGCTATTACTTTTGCGTAATGGAAACTTCTCGCCGCTTGAAATTGGTTCACAATTATTAATGGCTGCTGCTTCTGGTATCATCTCATCCATTTTAGCTATGGGGATTTTACCGTATTTAGAAAGTGGTCTTGGAATTGTATCAAGTATGAAGCTTATGGAGCTTTCAAGCCCGAATCATCCACTCCTTCGTAAAATTTTACTAGAAGCACCGGGAACATATCATCATAGCGTTATGGTTGCTAACCTTTCTGAGGCAGCTTGTGAGGCTGTTGGAGCAAATGGAGTTTTAGCACGTGTTGGTGCGTATTATCACGATATTGGGAAAACAGTGCAGCCTCATTTCTTTATAGAAAACCAAATGGGGATTGAAAACCCGCATGATAAATTAGATCCTGAAATGAGCAGAGATATTATTATTGCTCATGTGACAAATGGAGTAAAAATGTTAGAAGAACACCATATTCCGCAAGAAATTATTGATATTGCAGGACAGCATCATGGAACGACATTACTTAAATATTTTTACTATAAAGCGATTAAAGAAGATAAAGAGAGATATACAGAAAAAATGTTCCGTTATCCAGGATCAAAAGCGACGTCAAAAGAGTCTGCAATTGTTGGGATTGCGGATAGCGTCGAAGCAGCAGTGCGTTCTATGAACCATCCGACACCAGAACAAATTAATAATTTAGTACAAAGTATTATAAAAGATCGTTTGCAGGATGGACAATTTAGTGAATGTAATTTGACATTTAAAGAATTACAAATTGTTGGGAAAACTTTATGTGAAACGTTAAATGGTATTTTTCATTCTCGTATTAAATATCCGGAACCGCCGGAAGAAAAGGGGACAGAATGAGTTTATTAATAGATTTTTTTGATGAAACAGAAGAAGTGAAAGAAGAATATGTGAATATGATTTGCGATTTGCTAGAGCAAGCTGCACGAATGGAGAACGTAGAAGATGGAACAGAGCTTTCTGTTACATTTGTTGATAATGAACGTATTCAAGAAATTAATCGTGATTATCGCGACAAAGATCAACCGACAGACGTTATTTCTTTTGCAATGGAGGATATGGGAGAAGGAGAGATGGAGATCGTTGGCGCGGAAATGCCGCGTATGCTAGGAGATCTTATTATTTCTATTCCAAGAGCGAAAGAACAGGCTGAAGAATATGGGCATTCCTTTGATCGTGAATTAGGATTTTTAGCGTTGCATGGATTCTTGCATTTACTTGGTTATGATCATATGACAGATGAAGACGAACAAGAAATGTTTGGAAAGCAAAAAGAAATTTTAGAGGCGTTCGGATTAGGTAGATGAAAAAAGGAAAACTTATAAATAGTTTTGGATATGCTATAGCTGGTATATACTTTTGTCTTCGTCACGAACGAAATATGAAAATTCATTTTTTGGCCGCAGTTATTGTTATATGCTGCGGCTTTTATTTCCGTGTAACGAGAACGGAATGGCTCATATTACTCATTACAATTGGAATTGTCATGGGTTTGGAAATGGTCAATACGGCAATTGAAAAAACAGTTGATTTAGTCACAGTGGATTTTAAACCATTTGCAAAAATTGCAAAGGATGTTGCTGCTGGTGCAGTGCTATTATTTACTGTTATAGCTGTTATAATTGGTGCTATTATCTTTTTACCTTATATGGTATAGTTGCATTCCAAAGCTTTTGTTATGCTTTGGTAGCGTTAAGAACGCCGTTAATGAAAGTTTCATTTTATCTTTTCACAATTGTGAATGGAAAGGATGCGAGAGCATGAACAGCAAAGAATTAATTCAAGAAGCAATCGAAGCGCGTAAACAAGCGTATGTACCATATTCTAAGTTTCAAGTAGGTGCAGCATTATTAACGGAAGATGGAAAAGTATACCGAGGATGTAATGTTGAAAATGCATCATATGGATTATGTAATTGTGCAGAAAGAACAGCTTTATTCAAAGCAGTTTCTGAAGGAGATAAAGAATTTGTAGCCATTGCGGTAGTAGCGGATACGAAGCGTCCAGTACCTCCTTGTGGAGCGTGCCGTCAAGTTATGATAGAATTATGTAAACAGGATACGAAAGTATACTTATCAAATTTACATGGTGACGTTCAGGAGACAACAGTTGGAGAATTGTTACCAGGAGCATTTTTAGCGGAGGATTTACATGAATAGAAAAGGTTATAAATCAGGTTTTGTCTCTATAATTGGAAGACCGAATGTTGGAAAGTCTACATTTTTAAATCGAATTATCGGTCAAAAAATTGCAATTATGAGCGATAAACCACAAACAACTCGTAATAAAATTCAAGGTGTATACACAGAAAATGACTCACAAGTTATCTTTATTGATACGCCAGGAATACATAAGCCGAAGCATAAATTAGGCGATTTTATGGTGAAGATGGCACAAACGACATTAAAAGAAGTTGACATTGTATTATTTATGGTCAATGCTGCTGAAGGTTTTGGTCGTGGTGAAGAGTTTATTATCGAAAAATTACAAGAAACAAAGCAACCGGTATTTCTAGTAATCAATAAAATTGACCAAGTTCATCCGGAACAATTGCTGGAATTAATTGATCAATATCGTAAGTTACATGAATTTGCAGAAATTGTTCCGATTTCTGCATTGGATGGTAATAATGTTGAGGCGTTAATCGGTGCGATTAAAAAATATTTACCTGAAGGACCACAATACTATCCAGACAACCAAGTAACGGATCATCCAGAGCGATTTATTATTGCTGAGCTTATTCGTGAAAAGGTACTTCATTTAACACGTGAGGAAGTACCACATTCGGTAGCGGTTGTGATTGATGCGATTCAAAAGCGTGAAGGTGGAGCGGTCTATGTGAATGCGACAATTATTGTAGAGCGTCCATCGCAAAAAGGAATTATTATCGGAAAACAAGGGAAGATGCTGAAAGAAGTTGGAAAGCGAGCTCGCTTTGATATTGAAGCACTTCTTGGTTCAAAAGTATTCTTAGAAGTGTGGGTAAAAGTACAAAAAGATTGGCGTAATAAAATGTCACAACTTCGCGATCTTGGTTTCCGTGAAGATGAGTATTAATAGAAATTAGGAAAATTTTTCTCACATGAAAATGGACAAAATGGGTCATTTTAATAACAACAAAAGAAATTGGTTTATATGCTACGCTTACTGAGAAAGGTGGATTCTTATGCTAGATTTTACCTGGAAGTTTTTCTCCAAAACAGGAAGCATTGAAACGTATTTGCTTTTGAAGGAAATGGAAAAAGACGTAAACGATGAGATGGATCAACATGAAGAGGAGCTAGCGCATCTAGATTCTCCAATTTCTTGACCCGTTTTGTTCAAACCTTGGATGGTGACAAACATGTTTCAAAAAGTTGAGGGAATTGTCATCCGGACAACAGATTACGGAGAAACGAATAAAATTGTTACGATATTTTCCCGTGAGCTTGGAAAGGTAAGTGCAATGGCAAGAGGGGCGAAAAAACCGAAAAGTAGGTTAGCATCTATTTCGCAACTTATGATGCACGGTCACTTTCTGATTCAAATGGGGTCTGGACTTGGGACTTTGCAACAAGGTGAAATAATTTCATCTATGAAAGAAATTCGTGAAGATATATTTTTAACTGCTTATGCATCATTTATCGTGGAATTGACCGATAAAGCAACTGAAGATAAGAAACATAATCCGTATTTATTTGAAATGTTACATCAAACGTTGCACTATATGTGTGAGGGTGTTGATGCTGAAGTATTGTCTTTAATTTATCAAACGAAAATGCTCCCAGTACTAGGGATGCATCCATACTTTGATACATGTGCAATTTGTCACCAAGAAGCAGATTTTGTCGCCTTCTCTGTCCGAGAAGGCGGTTTTCTGTGCTCGCGTCATGCGCAGCAAGATCCATACCGTATTCCGGTGGGAGAGGCTGTTCATAAATTGCTACGTCTCTTTTATCATTTTGATTTAGCTCGCCTTGGTAATGTATCTGTTAAGGATGGAACGAAGCGGCAAATACGTACAGTATTAAATACATATTATGATGAATATTGCGGAATCTATTTGAAATCAAGGCGTTTTCTTGAACAACTTGATAAATTTCAAATATAATGAGGACCATATATAGGTCCTTTTTACATACTTTCTTTTTCAAAAAGCATATTTAGTATATAATATTTAAGAGATAGTATAACTTTTTTCGTTTTGCATTGAAGGTGGTGATTATCATAGAACTGAATAAACGGCAAGAACATATCATTCAGATTGTAAAAGATCACGGTCCTATTACAGGGGAATCAATTGCGGCACAATTAAATTTAACACGTGCAACATTAAGACCTGACTTAGCGATTTTAACGATGGCAGGTTATTTAGAAGCACGTCCACGTGTCGGTTATTTTTATACAGGGAAAACTGGGGGACAGTTATTATCAGAAGCTGTTAAGAAAGTTAAGGTACAAGATTATCAATCTAGACCGGTTGTAATTGATAAAAATATTTCCGTATACGATGCGATTTGTACCATGTTTTTAGAAGATGTTGGTACTTTATTTGTTGTAGATCAAGCGACGCTTCTAGTTGGGGTGGTTTCTCGTAAAGATTTATTACGTGCAAGCTTAGGAAAGCAGGATTTAACATCGCTTCCGGTTAATATTATCATGACAAGGATGCCAAACATCGCAATGTGCCGTAGGGAGGATTCTCTATATGATGTTGCGATGGAATTAATAGAAAGACAGATTGATGCTGTACCAGTGGTAAAAGACACGAAACAAGGGCTAGAAGTTGTTGGTCGAATTACAAAAACAAATATTACGCGTGCGTTTGTAAATTTAGTAAACAATGAATAAGTGTAATTTGTTTAAAGTGAGGTAATGTAATGGATAATAAAATCGTATATGTCGTATCTGACTCTGTTGGAGAGACGGCTGATTTAGTTGTTCGAGCTGCAATGGGACAGTTTCCATTTGCTCCTGATATTAGACGTGTACCGTATGTGGAAGATACAGGGACATTAAAAGAGGTAATTTCAATTGCGAAAAGTAATCGAGCGCTTATTTGCTTTACGTTAGTAAAACCAGAAATGCGTCAGTATTTGTTAGCAGAAGCGGCAAAAGAGGGTGTAGAGGCATATGACATTATCGGGCCTCTTATCGATCAAATCGAAGAGATTACAGGACAAGTTCCAAGGTATGAACCTGGTGTTGTTCGTAGATTAGATGAAGAATATTTTAAAAAGATTGAAGCAATTGAGTTTGCTGTTAAATATGATGATGGTAGAGATGCACGTGGGATTTTAAAAGCTGATATCGTTTTAATTGGGATATCACGTACATCAAAGACGCCACTTTCACAATATTTAGCTCATAATAAACGATTGAAGGTTGCGAACGTACCACTTGTACCAGAAGTGGATCCGCCTGAAGAATTATATCAAGTTGCAAAAGAGAAATGTTTCGGTTTGAAAATTACACCGGATAAGTTAAATCACATTCGAAAAGAACGATTAAAATCACTTGGGTTAAGTGATGGAGCAACATATGCGAACATCAATCGTATTAAAGAAGAAATTGATCATTTTGAGAAGGTAGTAAGTAAAATAAACTGTCAAGTTATTGATGTGTCAAATAAGGCAATTGAGGAAACAGCGAATATTATTGTGAATGCAGTGCAAAACCAAAAAATGTTTTAGCACATTTACCAAGGGTGAATGTGCTTTTTTCGCTCAAGATAAAGAAAAACTTTAATCAGTGGAGTGCTTCATCTTTTACTATTTGGGCTTTTACGGGTAGGTTGTCCCCCGCTTAACCTTTTACTTTAATCTGAATTTTGAAATGGGAGTATTACTGCCCGTGAATAGCCGGATAAAATTTTAAAGGATATGTAGCGAAGTTAGAGAAAATATATTATAATAAAAAATTGTGATAAAAAGGTACATTTTACGTTTAGACTTTAATTTTTCAGAATAAACTAGGGATAGGATTTACGGAAAAGGTATGCATTTACGTAAAATCGACAAAAATCTGGACAAGAAAACGCACATTATGGAAGGATTCACAGAAGGGATGTAGAATACAGAAATATGCAAAACATCAGTAAGATTCTAGTTGATGCAGATGCATGTCCTGTGAAGGATGAAATTGTGCAAGCTGGAACAAAATTCCATGTCGAAATTTTGTTTGTCGCATCCTACGCCCATCGTTCGAAAAAACAGCAAGGGAATTGGATATATGTGGATTCTGAGCAAGATGAGGTGGATTTTTATATCTATAAACACGCCAAAGCTTCAGATCTCGTAATCACATAGGATATGGGACTTGCTGGTCTTCTTGTAAAAAAGGGAGTATATGTATTATCTCCACGAGGTACATTTGTGACTGATGAGCAAATGGATACAATTTTATATAGTAGGTATGTATCTGCGAAGTTACGCAGACAAGGGACCTACACAAAAGGTCCAAAAGCATTTTCAACCCATGATCGACAATGCTTTTTAATAAATTTAGAAAAAATATTGTCGAATTATAAAGGAATCCTTTAATTTGTATCGAATACAAAATACGACACGGAGATGGAGTTATGGGGAACAGAATTCCCGAAGAAGTTGTTGAACAGATTCGGACATCATCTGATATTGTAGAAGTGATTGGTGAGTATGTTCAGCTCAGAAAGCAAGGGCGCAATTATTTTGGGCTTTGTCCATTCCACGGTGAGAATTCACCTTCATTTTCTGTTTCATTAGACAAGCAAATTTTTCATTGCTTCGGATGTGGAGAGGGAGGAAATGTTTTTTCATTTCTCATGAAGATGGAAGGGCTCTCTTTCATAGAAGCTGTGCAAAAGCTAGGAGAAAGAAATAATATTTCGGTTGTAGATTATACATCAGGACAAGATCAACAAGAGGACATATCTGATGACAGTGTCATTATGTTACAGGCTCACGAACTTTTGAAAAAATACTATCACCATCTTTTAGTAAATACTGAAGAGGGAAATGTAGCTCTTTCTTATTTACTAAATCGAGGTATTACAAAAGAGATGATTGCAAAGTTTGAAATTGGTTATGCATCTCCAGGTTGGGATGCAGCAGCAAAAATATTACAAAAAAGAGGTTTTTCGTTATCGACCATGGAGCAAGCTGGCTTGCTTGTGCGGAGTGAAAGGGATGGCAGTCACCATGACCGTTTTCGCGGAAGGGTTATGTTTCCCATTCATACACTACAAGGAAAAGTCGCAGCATTTAGTGGAAGGGCGTTGGGGGATGATACTCC
This sequence comes from Bacillus sp. 95MFCvi2.1, assembly GCF_000374965.1. Taxonomy (NCBI): domain Bacteria; kingdom Bacillati; phylum Bacillota; class Bacilli; order Caryophanales; family Bacillaceae; genus Bacillus; species Bacillus sp. 95MFCvi2.1. The sequence goes on from NZ_KB895705.1 coordinate 63,552, forward strand.
GAAATACTTAAACAGCCCAGAAACACCTATTTTTTACAAAAGCAAATTGCTGTATAACTTCCATCAAGCAAGACCGTTTATCAGAAAACGAGGGCAAGTTGTTCTATTTGAAGGATATGCTGATGTATTAGCTGCTGTAAAAAGCGGGATTGAGGAATCAGTTGCGACGATGGGAACAGCTTTAACAGAAGAACAGGCAAAACTTCTGCGGCGTAATGTTGAAACTGTTGTTCTTTGCTATGATGGTGATAAAGCAGGACGAGAAGCGACGATGAAAGCAGGACAATTGTTATCGCAAGTTGGTTGTCATGTGAAGGTTACTTCATTGCCAGATAAGCTTGATCCTGATGAATATGTGCAACAATATGGAACAGCGGCGTTTGAAAATCTTGTAAAGGCTAGTATAAGTTTTGTTGGATTCAAAATAAATTACTTGCGTTTAGGGAAAAATTTGCAAGATGAGTCTGGTAAAGAAGAATATGTGAAAAGTGTTTTAAAAGAGCTAGCATTATTGCAAGATGCAATGCAAGCGGAGTCGTATTTAAAATCATTATCGCAAGAATTTTCTTACTCAATGGAAACACTTTTAGGACAATTGCACCAATATCGCAAAGAACAAAAGATACAGCAAAAACAAACGAAACAAATTTCTAAGCCGCCTCAAATTGTTCAGGCAAAACCGAAATTTTCAGGTTTTGAAAGGGCAGAAAGAGAGCTCATTTACCATATGTTACAAAGTGCCGAAGTTGCTTTCCGTATTGAACCTCATATAGAAGATTTTCATACGGAAGAACATAAAGGGATTTTATATGAACTATATGCATATTATGAAAAGGGAAATGAACCTTCAGTCGGGAATTTCTTGAGCTGGCTCTCTGATGAGAAATTGAAAAATATTATCACCAATATTTCAACGGATGAATTCATTAATCCAGAATACAGTGATGAAATATTGCAAGGTCACTTAGAGGCGCTAAGCCGCCACAAGCAAAAGCTTAAAAAGATGGAAACCATTTTTGCATTAAAGCAAATGGAAAAAACAGATCCAGTAGAAGCTGCAAAATTTTATGTAGCATATTTACAAAATCAGAAAGCAAGAAGATAGCTTTTTGTATAAAATTTTATTATAATGAATGTTTGTATCTCGCGTAAGGAGGGGAACAGATGGCTGATAAACCAGCTCGTTCTAAACAAATTGAAACTGATATGACTCTTGAGCAAGTGAAAGAACAACTCACTGAGCTTGGAAAAAAACGTGGCGTTCTTACATATGAAGAGATTGCAGAACGCATGAATGGATTTGAAATTGAATCTGATCAAATGGATGAATATTATGAATATTTAGGTGAACAAGGAATTGATTTAGTTGGCGACAACGATGAAGGTCCGAATAATCACCAAATCACAAAGACAGAAGAAGAATTCGATTTAAATGATTTAAGTGTGCCACCAGGTGTGAAAATCAATGACCCTGTTCGCATGTATTTAAAAGAAATCGGCCGTGTGGATCTACTATCTGCTGAAGAAGAAATTCGACTTGCAACCCGCATTGAAGAAGGTGATGAAGAAGCGAAGCGCCGTCTTGCGGAAGCGAATTTACGTCTTGTTGTAAGTATTGCAAAACGATATGTAGGCCGTGGTATGCTCTTCTTAGACTTAATCCAAGAAGGAAACATGGGTTTAATTAAAGCTGTTGAAAAGTTCGATTATCGTAAAGGTTTTAAATTCAGTACGTATGCAACTTGGTGGATTCGTCAAGCGATTACACGTGCCATTGCAGACCAAGCGAGAACAATTCGTATTCCTGTTCATATGGTTGAAACAATTAATAAATTAATCCGTGTACAGCGTCAATTATTACAAGATTTAGGACGTGAACCATCTCCAGAAGAAATTGGAGAAGAAATGGATCTTGCTCCAGAAAAAGTACGCGAAATCTTAAAGATTGCACAGGAGCCAGTTTCTCTTGAAACACCAATTGGTGAAGAGGATGACTCACATTTAGGCGATTTTATTGAAGACCAAGAAGCAACATCACCTGCGGACCATGCAGCGTATGAATTGCTAAAAGAACAATTAGAAGATGTGTTAGATACACTAACAGATCGTGAAGAAAATGTTCTACGTCTTCGTTTCGGTTTAGATGATGGACGAACTCGTACGCTTGAAGAAGTTGGGAAAGTATTCGGTGTAACGAGAGAGCGTATTCGTCAAATTGAAGCAAAAGCGCTTCGTAAATTAAGACATCCAAGCCGTAGCAAACGTTTAAAAGATTTCTTAGAATAGGGTTCTTTTTAAGTTTACTTCACACTTGTGAAGTAAACTTTTTTATTTTGTTAATTCTTGTTAAAATTTAGCTGCCAGTAACGATTACAATTCTTGTAATTTATTTTACAGAATTGTCTTTTGATTTGCAAATGCTCATTTTTCGATTTTTCGATTAATTTCGTTTATTCTATACAAAATTATATGTAGAAAAACAAAAAATATGATGAGAAGCGTTGATATTTATCAAAATAATATGGGATAAAAGGAAGAGAATTAATAAACTGAATTTATGGAATATTTTTAACAACTGATAGTTTTGTCTTTTCTGATAGAACGTTTTCAAGTACAATAGAAGTGACTGAATCATCTAACTATTCGGGGGTGTAGAGGGGGGAGAAGAGATATGAAACGTAATCCGTTGATTCCATTCGCTCTTATTGCAGCACTGGGCATTATCATTATGTTTGTATTTTCGTTTCAGGGGTTACATAAATCTAAAGAGCTTGCTGATGCAAAAAATGGTGGGAAACCTGCACAAACGGCATCGAAACCAGAAGATATTGTGAAACAAAGTTGTACGAGCTGTCATGGTGATCAGTTGCAAGGTGCAGTAGGTCCTAACTTACAAAAAGTTGGTGGGAAACTTTCCAAAGATGAAATTAAGGAAGTGCTTACAAAAGGGAAAGGAAATATGCCAGCGAATATAATCCCAGCAGATCAGGCTTCTAAAGTAGCTGATTGGTTATCAAAGAAAAAATAAAGTGAACCTTTAATCCGTGAGAATTGTATGATTCGCATGTAGTGGAATACGACCGATAAAACAAGTTCTTTGCTTATAGCAGGGAGCTTGTTTTTTCTTTCAATCTAAAATACGATGAAATAAATGAATTGTTTTGTTTCTTTACTTGCAACAACTACTGTAAATTCATTATCATGGAGACAGACTGACAAGAGAAGGAGTAATGGAAATAAATGAATGAAGTGAAGCTTTCAAAAAGATTAGAAGAAGTAGTGCGGGAGATTCCAGTAGGATCTACAGTTGCAGATATTGGTTCCGACCATGCGTATTTACCGTGCTATACAATCATAAATAATATTGCTACAAAGGCAGTAGCGGGAGAAGTGGTAGATGGGCCATTCCGTTCTGCACAGGCTACAGTAGCTGAGAGTGGCCTACAAGAAAAGGTAGATGTTCGTAAAGGAAATGGCTTAGCTGTTATTACACCAGGAGAAGTCGATGTTATTACAATTGCTGGTATGGGTGGAGCGCTAATTCGTGATATTTTAGAGAATGGAAAAGAAAAGCTAAATGGTGTAATACGTTTAATTTTACAGCCTAATATTGCTGCACATCATATTCGTGAATGGTTTATTGAAAATGGTTGGGAGCTTATTCATGAAAAAATTATAAAAGAAGACGGAAAGATTTATGAGATTTTAGTTGGGGAAAAAGGAGAACCGCTAACTCCTTATCATGAAAACAAACAAGCAGAGTTATTTATTGGACCATTTTTGATGAAGGAAAAAAGTGATGCGTTTGTAGAGAAATGGGAAAATGAACTGAAAAACTTTCAAAATATCCTGAAGCAAATAGAGCGTGCGACAGAATCAGAAGATACAAAGGCAAAACGAATTGAAGTAGTCGAGAAAATGAAAATGATAGAGGAGGTTTTATCATGAGTAAAATTCCAAATGGGCATGAAGTGATTTCTTTATTTGAAAGCATGTATCCGAAGCATTTAACGATGGAAGGCGATAAAATTGGTTTGCAGATTGGTGCACTCAATAAGCCAGTCCAGCATGTATTGATTGCACTAGATGTTACAGAAGCGGTTGTAGAAGAAGCGATTCAAATAGGTGCGAATGTAATTATTGCTCATCACCCGCTTATTTTTAATCCGCTAAAAGCAATCCATACAGATAAGGCGTATGGTCGAATTATTGAAACGTGTATCAAAAACGATATCGCTGTTTATGCAGCGCATACAAATGTCGATGTAGCAAAAGGCGGAGTGAACGACTTGCTTGCTGAGGCGCTGGGATTACAAAATACAGAAGTGCTTGTTCCGACATACTCGGAAGAAATGAAAAAGATTGTTGTATGTGTGCCTGCAACGCATGCTGAAGAAGTTCGCAAAGCTCTTGGGGATGCTGGCGCTGGTTATATCGGCAACTATAGCCATTGTACGTTTAATAGTGAAGGAATAGGTACATTTATGCCTGGGGAGGGGACAAACCCTTATATAGGCGAAACTGGGCAGTTAGAGCGTGTAGAAGAGGTAAAGATTGAAACGATTATCCCAGCCCCACTAGAGCGAAAAGTAGTAAAAGCAATGTTAACAGCACATCCATATGAAGAAGTTGCCTACGATGTATACCCCCTTGATAATAAGGGAGAAACGTTAGGACTTGGTAAAATTGGATATTTGCAAGAAGAAATGACATTAGGCCAGTTTGCTGAACATGTGAAATCGGCATTAGATGTAAAAGGTGCGCGAGTTGTTGGGAATTTAGACGATAAAGTGCGGAAAGTAGCAGTGCTTGGCGGTGATGGGAATAAATATATTACGCAAGCGAAATTTAAAGGGGCAGATGTGTATGTGACGGGCGATATGTATTATCATGTTGCACATGATGCGATGATGCTCGGATTAAATATTGTGGATCCAGGACATAATGTTGAAAAAGTAATGAAACAAGGTGTGCAAAAGCAATTACAGCAAAAAGTAGATGAGAAAAAATTTGCTGTGCAAATTCATGCTTCTCAGTTACATACAGATCCGTTTACTTTTGTATAAGCTCTAAAAAGAAAAATTATAAAATCTTTCTTTTTAGATGGAAGAGAGCATCCGGCTATGCATAGAAGTGGTCAGAGCCTTTTTTTGCCCCATGCCAAGTGAAAACAAAGAGAAAAAAGAATATAGGTAATTTTTTTGTTCTCCGTAGCAGCGACTTATATGTGAAAAAATCAAAATAGATTTATATTGAATAAAAAAATCCGCTGCTAGTGAGTTAGCAACGGATTTTTTTTATTGTTGTTTTTTTACTTTAACACGTGGCAAGATTTTTTGAAGTGGTACGTTTCGTTTACGTTCCCAAGTTGCTGGGTTCATTGGGTCGTACTGTTCTAAAAAGGCGATTACTTCTTTTGTAATTGGCGTTGGTGTAGAGGCCCCTGCGGTAACAGCGACATTTTCGATCCCTTGCAGCCACTCTAATTGAATTTCGCTTACATCTGCAACGCGGTATGCTTTTGTACCAGCAATCTCTTGTGATACTTGGGCTAAACGGTTTGAGTTATTACTTTTTGGATCACCGACAACAATCGTTAAATCAGCCACATCTGCTTGCTTAGCAACTGCTTCTTGACGTACTTGTGTTGCTAAACAAATTTCTTTGTGAAATTCAGCTGTTGGGAATTTTTTCTGAATGTCTTCCATCAGGTGCTGAACGTCCCATTGACTCATTGTTGTTTGATTTGTTACTAAAATTTTCTCTGTTGGGATTTCTAGTGTCTCCAAATCATTTGCCTTTTCAATAAGATGAACGATGTCAGGTGCAATACCAACGGCACCTTCTGGTTCTGGATGTCCCTTTTTACCAATGTAAATCACATGGTATCCTTCCGATTTTTTTGTTTCGATAAGGTCGTGTGTTTTCGTAACATCTGGACATGTTGCATCGATTGTCGTTAACCCTTTTTCTTTTGCACGTTGTTTAACTTCTGGAGAAACACCGTGTGCTGTGAAAATAACAGTACCAGAATCAATTTTGTCTAAAATCTCTAATCGACTTGGACCATCTAATGTAATAATGCCATCTTCTTCGAAAGCGTCGGTTACATGTTTATTGTGAACAATCATACCTAAAATATAAATCGGTCTCGGTAATGTTTTATCTAGTGCAGCATTGCGTGCAATGACCATCGCATCAACAACACCGTAGCAATAACCACGAGGGGAAATTTTAACAATTTTCATGTGAGTAATCCTCTCCTTCTAAACAAGGAATCCTTTTTGTACATAGTCTTTTCCATTATAAAGGAGGAGCGGACAGAAAACAAAGGATTGTTAGACATATAGTTTCGGTTTTGGTGCCATACGCGGGATATTCTCCTCTTTCGGTAAGGCTCTTTCAATAACTGGTTCTAAAATTATTTTCTTCTTTTTTTTCTTTTTTGAAGGTGGTGGAGGTGTAGTAATTACTTCCACCTCTTCTGCTGATTCTTCAGCAGCACCTTTTCCAGAAGTGAGAATTTTTACGATGCTTGGTATGCTACGCACAATGGGTCCATACTGCTCGACGACAGGTCCAACAGATTGAGCGACTTGAGCAACTTTTTCAATGTTATTTAACATACCTGTTGGATTGGAGATTAAGTTGGAAAAAAAGCTGCCAATGCCACCGCCACCGCTAGGTATAATCGGTGCTGAGCTACGGATTTCATTCGGATTGTTCATTTGAGGTGGCATCATTTGTTGTGACTGCTGCATATAGGGCTGCTGATGTTGATGCATCATCGGTTGCCCCTCCATTTGTCGATAGGGAGGAACCATTTGCATAAAGGGCTGAGTCGGATCGTGTTTTTTGAATAGCTTCGAGAGAAATCCTTTCTTTTTTTGCATCATAGGAGGTAAATTAGGTATAGGATACGGGGTGTACGGTTGCTGTCCTGTATACATTTGTCCCATAGGAGAGTTCGGATACATAAGAGAACTCCTCCTTTCTTCAGTTAGGTATATACACATACAATATGCAATGAAAAGAAAGAAGGTTAGTTTTTGGAGTGAAAACCTAAACTAAAGATGGATTTTACTATTAGAGTTCGATATAATGTAGACTTGACTGATTTGTGCGCGCAGTAGAAATTTTAGAAAGAAGGTGTAACTTATGACACTACAAACATTTACACAATATAATTTTCAACCGTTTTTAATAGATGCAGTTCGTGAACTACGCTTTTCAGAGCCGACAGAAATTCAAAAGAAAATTTTTCCTGTTGTGAAAAAAGGTGTGAGTGTAATTGGACAGTCCCAAACGGGTTCTGGTAAAACACACGCATATTTACTTCCAACATTAAACCGAATTGATGCGAAACGAGACGAGGTCCAACTTGTCATTACAGCGCCTACTCGTGAGTTAGCACAACAAATTTATCAAGAGATTGTAAAGTTAACAAAGTTTTGTGAAGAAGATCAAATGATTACAGCACGCTGCTTAATCGGAGGAACAGATAAGCAAAGATCCATTGAAAAATTGAAAAAACAACCTCATGTTGTTATTGGGACACCCGGGCGTATTAAAGATCTAGTAGAAGAAAAAGCGCTATTCGTTCATAAAGCTACTACGATTATTGTTGATGAAGCAGACTTGATGCTTGATATGGGATTCATTCAAGATGTAGATAAAATTGCAGCGCGTATGCCTAAAAACTTGCAAATGCTTGTTTTCTCTGCAACGATTCCTCAAAAATTAAAACCGTTTATGAAGAAGTATATGGAGAATCCAGAGCATATTCATATTAATCCAAAACAAGTTGCAGCAGGGAATATTGAGCATTATTTAGTTCCTTCTAGGCATCGTAATAAAATTGAATTAGTGAAAAATATGTTACTTCAATTTAAGCCGTATTTAGCAATCGTTTTTACAAATACAAAGAAAAAAGCGGATGAAGTTGCGGACGGATTAGCAGAGCGTGGATTAAAAGTAGGAAGAATTCATGGTGATTTATCACCACGTGATCGTAAAAAAATGATGAAACAAGTTCGTGACTTAGAGTTTCAATACATTGTCGCTACAGATTTAGCCGCACGTGGTATTGATATTGAAGGGATTAGCCATGTTATTAACTATGAACTTCCATCTGATTTAGATTTCTTTGTTCACCGCGTAGGAAGAACAGCTCGTGCTGGATATTCAGGAATTGCAGTGACGATTTATGATCCAGCAAATGAAGAAGCGTTAGATAGCTTAGAAAAACAACGTAATATCATATTTAACCATGTAGACTTACGTGGAGATGAATGGGCTGATTTAGGTGACCGCCGTCGTCGTAAAAGTCGTAAAAAGCCAAATGATGAACTTGATATTATGGCAACGAAAGTTGTTAAGAAGCCGAAAAAAGTAAAACCTAATTATAAGAGAAAACTGGCAACAGAACGTGCAAAAGTGAAGAATAAATACAGTAATAAAAAAAGATAAGGGGCGATCCCTTATCTTTTTTTATCCTTTTATTTGCGAATGTGAATCTTTCCTGTAGCAAAAATAAAGGCGTTAGGTGAGGACTAATAACCAGCAGGAATTAAGAAAAACTCTACTAATCTTGATATGCTAAGAAGAGTTCCATGTTTTAGAAGCAGGGGGCGTAACTTGTGAATCTGTTTTAGCAGTATGTTTATTGTTTTGTGAACAAACAATTCACTACATATTTCTACAAATTATGCTATCATTATAGCTATTGTATATTGAAGAGGTGATTATATGTTAAAGATTGGATCTCATGTTTCTATGAGTGGTAAGAAAATGTTATTAGCAGCAAGTGAAGAGGCTGCTTCATACGGTGCGACAACCTTTATGATCTATACAGGTGCACCGCAAAATACGAGAAGAAAACCAATTGAAGAGTTAAATATAGAAGCAGGGCGTAAACATATGGAGCTCAATGGTATTGAAGAAATTATTGTCCATGCACCTTATATTATTAATGTTGGTAATACGACAAAACCGGAAACGTTTCAATTAGGTGTTGATTTCCTGCGCATGGAAATTGAAAGAACGTCAGCGTTAGGTGTAGCGAAGCAAATTGTACTTCATCCAGGAGCTCATGTTGGCGCGGGAGCTGAAGCTGGTATTCAGCAAATCATTAAAGGCCTAAATGAGGTATTGACGCCAGAACAGACAGTGAATATTGCACTAGAGACGATGGCTGGAAAAGGAACAGAGTGCGGACGCAGCTTTGACGAAATTGCAAAAATTATTGATGGTGTAAAATATAACGAAAAGTTATCTGTATGTTTCGATACGTGTCACACGCATGATGCAGGTTATGACATTGTGAATGACTTTGACGGTGTATTAAATGAATTTGATAAAATTGTTGGGATTGATCGTTTGCAAGTATTGCATATTAACGATAGTAAAAATATACGCGGAGCTGGAAAAGACCGTCATGAAAATATTGGTTTCGGTCATATTGGTTATAAAGCGTTACACCACATCGTACACCATCCGCAATTACAGCATGTACCAAAAATTCTTGAAACACCGTATGTAGGTGAGGATAAGAAAGATAAAAAACCACCATATAAGTTTGAAATTGAAATGTTGAAGAGTGGCTCATTTGATGAAGGTCTTCTTGAGAAGATTAAAGAACAATAAGGAGGGGGATTTCCACCTCCTTATTTTAATAGTTTCTGAAATAGCGTATTTATTTGTTGAGCGGTAGATGGGGAAGTGACTTTTGCAATCTTTTTTAAAAGTTCTAGTCTTTCTCCTGTATCATAAATGTTGATGTTTTTCCCTTTTATTAAAGGGACAATTTGCTCAGCCTGTTCAGTTGTGATGGGAACTTCATATTCTTTACTATATTTCAATAATTCTTTTGTTGTCATATGATTTAATTTTTTGTTTACAATGTGCTTGATGAGATTCATGATGTAGTCCTCCTTCAGTTGTTCTTATATCGAAATATATGTACGGGATGCTTGTATATATTCGCATAGTAGATGCTTTTTTCTATAAGTAAAAGAAGACTATGTTATAATAAAAGAACAAAACTATATAAAAAGTATATAAGGAGGGTTTATGGAAAAAAAGCAACATAGAAAAGAAAGTATTATTCACCTATTGTATCGTTTAGTTATGATTGTCTTTGGTGCAACGTGTGCGGCAGTAGCTATTGAACTGTTTTTAATGCCAAATAAAATTATTGACGGTGGTATTATCGGTATTTCCCTCATACTAGATTATCTTACTCCAAACATTTGGTGGTTAAGTTTCTCTACTTTAGTTGTCATCCTCAATTTACCGTTTATGTATTCTGGGTATAAACAAATCGGGAAAACTTTTATGTTATCTTCTGCTTTTGCAATCGTCGCTTTAGCATTTATTGAGTCAACATTACATTCTTTCAAGCCTTTTACGACGGAACCGATTTTGGCAACCGTTTTTGGTGGTCTTATTTTAGGGATTGGTGTAGGGATTGTTATTAGGCATGGTGGTTCATTAGATGGAACGGAAATTATGGGGATTTTATTAACGAAAAAATTACCGTTTTCTGTTGGTGAATTTGTTATGTTTGTGAACTTATTTGTTTTTGCTTGGGCAGCATTTGTGTTTGGTGTCGAACAGGCGATGTATTCTGTTATGACATACTATATCGCATTTAAAACAATTGATACGGTTATTCAAGGGTTGGATGAGACAAAAGCAGTACTGATTGTATCAGATCAGTATGAAGAAGTATCAAATGCCATCTTACACCGCCTTGGTCGTGGAACAACGAAACTCGTTGCTAAAGGTGGTTATACAGATAAAGAGAAAGAAGTAATTTATGCAGTTGTTACACGTCTTGAGGTAACAAAATTAAAATCAATTGTTCATGAAATTGATGAAAATGCCTTTATTACAATTATGAGTACGCAAGAGACAAATGGTGGTAAATTTAAATCCGCTATTCATTAAAAGTACATGTTCAAAAAAAGAAGATAAAGAAGGCCAATCAGTTCCAAAGTATGAGGAAATGTAAAAGTAATCTTTGCCGTAATTTTTGAATATCCTTAAAAAAAAGCAGAGAGATTTTCTCTGCTTTTTTGTTATAATAATAAGGTTGTCCGAAATAAAGAATATATTTTTGGGCAGATTGGTTTACAACTATAATAAGTTATACTATAATTCAAATAGAGGTAAATCGGAATCATTCTGAATTAAAATAGGTGAGATGCTATGAAGAATATGTTGGAAATAGAAGGACTGACATTTCGGTATGAAGATCGAAATGTGTTAGAAGATATTAATTTGCAAGTTCCTAAGGGAGCTTTTTTAGGTTTGGTTGGACCGAATGGATCTGGTAAATCGACCCTATTAAAGTGTATATTAGGTGTTTTGAAGCCGAAGAAAGGGAGTATTCGGTTATTTGGTATTGATAGCAAGAAGTTTAAAGAGTGGAATAAACTTGGCTATGTTTCACAAAAGGCTAACAGCTTTAACTCTGGTTTTCCAGCAACTGTCTTTGAAGTTGTTTCAATGGGGCTTGTTTCAAAAAAAGGCCTATTTCGTTTCTTGAAGAAAGAAGATAAAGAAAAGGTTACAAAGGCAATCGCAGATGTAGGAATGAGTGAATTTCAAAATCGTAACATCGGAGAGCTTTCCGGTGGACAACAGCAACGTGTGTTTATTGCACGCGCGCTTGTAAGTAATCCAGAATTACTGATTTTGGACGAGCCTACAGTGGGGATTGATGTAAAGAGTGTAGAGAGCTTTTATGAGATACTAGAAGATTTAAATAAAAAACTAGGTATCACATTGATTCTGGTTACACACGATATGGGAGCTGTAACAGAGAAGGTGACGCATGTTGCATGTTTAAATCAGCATTTGCATTTCCATGGAAATGTTGAGAAATTCCGAGAGTTAGAAGATGCAGAAATGTCGATTTTATATGGACATCATGTTCATCGTTTAGAACATGATCATGAGCATCACGGGAGGATATAATGATACAGGATTTTTTACAATATGATTTTTTACGCAATTCTTTATACGCTGGTATTTTAATAGGGCTTGTTGCCCCGTTAATCGGTGTATTTGTTGTCATTCGTCGCATGTCACTGATTGCAGATGCTTTAAGTCATGTGACATTATCAGGGATTGCCGCAAGTTTGTTACTAGAAAAAACGATTTTTACAGGTGGTTTTTTAAATCCGTTATATATGGGAATGATTTTTTCGATAGGCGGAGCACTATTAATTGAAAAATTACGTACTGTATATAAACATTACCAAGAATTAGCAATTCCAATTATTCTTTCAGCAGGGATGGGACTCGGAGTTGTTTTTATTTCACTTGCGAATGGATTTAATACGGATTTATTTAGTTACTTATTTGGTAGCGTGAGTGCTGTAACAAGCACGGATTTAATTCTTATTGGTATTGTAGCAATCGTAGTTATTGCAACAATTATTTTATTATATAAAGAGTTATTTTTATTATCATTTGACGAGGAATATGCTGTATCAACAGGTCTTCGTGCTAAATGGATTCATTTTATTTTTATTATTTTAGTTGCGCTTGTCATTGCAGTATCAATGCGTGTTGTTGGGGTTCTTCTCGTATCATCCCTAATGACGTTACCAGTTGCCGCAAGTATCCGCATCGCAAAAGGATTTAAACAAACAATTTTCTTTTCCATTTTATTTGGTGAAATTTCCGTGATAGGTGGGCTGTTTGCTTCTTATCAGCTTGATTTAGCTCCAGGTGGTACAATTGTTATGCTAGCGGTTCTTATTTTAATCGGTGCAATCTTATGGAAGAAGAAAAAAACTGCATAAAGTAGGGATAGTTATGAATCTGACTGAAGCTTTACGTCTTATGAAAGAAAAAGGCTATAAACACACTGGAAAAAGGGAAGAAATGTTACGTTTATTTGCGGTTCATAATCGTTATTTAACCGCAAAAGACGTTTTAGAGCATATGAAGAATGATTACCCAGGACTAAGTTTTGATACAATCTATCGTAATTTAACGGTATTTGCTGAAATTGGTGTTTTAGAGCAAACAGAATTAAATGGAGAAAAGCATTTTCGTTTTACATGTTCAATTATGGAACATCATCATCACTTCATTTGCTTGGATTGTGGTGGTACGAAAGAAATTACTTCCTGTCCAATGGATTTTATGAATAAAGATTTTAAAGGATACGAAGTAACAGGGCATAAGTTTGAAATATATGGGCGTTGCCCGAAGTGTGCAAAGTAAAAGCTTGTCAGCGTAAAGACTGACAAGCTTTTATTTGTAGTTATAAAACGGCTGCTGGTGACATCCAGGCAGCCGTTTTTATTATTGCTCTTGTTTTTCTTTTTCTTTTTCTTGATTTGCAGCCATTTCAGCAGCAATTACATCAATTTCTTTTTTGAGTTCTTCTACCATTGTTTCTTCCGGTACTTTGCGAACGACTTTTCCTTTACGGAATAATAAACCTTCTCCACGTGCACCGGCAATACCGATATCAGCTTCACGAGCTTCACCAGGTCCGTTTACAGCACATCCAAGTACAGCAACTTTGATTGGTACTTTCAGCGTAGAGATATATTCTTCTACTTCATTTGCAATACTGATAAGGTCAATTTCAATACGACCGCAAGTTGGACAAGAAATAAGTGTTGCAGCATTCGATGCAAGACCGAATGATTTTAAAAGTTCACGAGCAACTTTTACTTCTTCAACAGGATCAGCACTTAATGAAATACGAAGTGTATTTCCGAGACCTTTATTTAAGATTGCTCCAAGACCAGCAGCACTTTTTACCGTTCCAGCAAATAGTGTTCCAGATTCTGTAATGCCTAAATGTAATGGATAATCAAAGGCACGAGCTGCTTTCTCATAAGCTTCGATTGCTAAGTTAACATCAGAGGCTTTCATGGATACGATGATATCGTGGAAATCTAAGTCCTCTAAAATTTTAATATGATGCAGTGCGCTTTCAACCATACCATCTGCAGTAGGATAGCCGTACTTTTCTAAAATATGGCGCTCTAATGAACCAGCATTTACACCAATACGAATTGGAATACCGCGTTCTTTAGCAGCATTTACAACAGCTTCTACTTTATGGCGACGCCCAATGTTTCCTGGATTGATACGTACTTTATCAATGCCGCCTTCAATTGCTTTTAAAGCAAGACGATAATCAAAGTGAATATCAGCAACAAGTGGAATGTTAATTTGTTTTTTAATATCAGCAATAGCATTTGCTGCGCGTTCGTCTGGAACAGCAACGCGGACAATTTGACAACCCGCTTCTTCTAAACGTTTAATTTCAGCAACTGTAGCTTCTACATCATGCGTTTTTGTTGTTGTCATACTTTGTATAATTAATTCATTATTACCGCCAATTGTTAAATTACCGACTTTAACAGGACGTGTTTTTGTACGATGAGTCATTTCATTCACGAATAGATCGCTCTCCTTATAAAAGAAGTTTCTTATTTTGTTGCCTCATATCAAATATAGTATATGTGATATGGAGCGATAGAAACCTATATGCTCGGTTTCACTTTTACTATTGTATCAGCGCCTTTATGTAATTGACAAGGATTAAGTGATGGTTCATTGATATAATGGGAATTTGTAAGATTTTCCAATTTGAATTTTTGTAGAAGATGTATTTTTATTTAATTGTTTAAAATCATCGATTACTTTTTCAATAGAAGGAACTTTTTTCTTGTTAATCGCTTCTGTAATGGATAAAACAGTATCTCCTGTTTTTACTTCAATCGCTTTATATTGTGCATCCGTTTCTTTTTTGGATTTTGTATCAACATTTTCTTTTTTTACAGTTTGGGCAGCTGTTGGTTTTTTGTATGAACTTAACATTGGTAAAGTACCAATTTTTATATCGTAATAAAACACGTAACCGAGAACAAGCACAAGTAAGAGTGTACCAAGTCTTTTCATATTCCTCACTCCTTTGTTAGGAAATATATGCTTGTCCAAAAAAAAAATGCCAAAATGGCATTTTTTATAGTTCGTGTTTTTCTTTAGGTTTTGGTATTTCTTTAATGGTTAAGTACAGAACAATTAAAATGATTGCAGTGTACAGAAGGAATGACCAGGGGACATTTATTTTTAATAAATCCATAATCATAAAGAAAATTGTTGGAATTGTATAGCTGTAAGCCGTTAATGTCCAAACTTGTTTGTAAGATAACTTCCGCTGACCGCCCATTGCAGAACCAATAAAGGCTAAAATTGTTACCCCTAGGAATGAAATGAATAATTGGAACAAATAAATGACTATTCCTACAACAAGCATGAGAATAGGATAAATGCTATCAATGGCTGATATGATATCTTTAATATCTTTTTTCTCAAATGTACCATTCCCAAAATCGCCATAAGACTGACTTTGTGTTTGATTGTTATTAATAGATACAACTTTATCCTTTAAAACGAATACACCTTGTTTATTTGCATATGCAGTCGTATCCGTTGCATTAGGGTCAAATACGAAAACAAAGTTCCCATCTTCTTTTATAATGGGTTCTTTAACGTCGGCATGAAGTTCGCCGTTCTCAATTTTAAAATCTGGGAGATCTTTTTCAATTGATTGATGTACAGTAGAAACGATATCTTGGGTGAAATTCCCAAATGTAAAGGTTTTTGGGATTGTTGCAATTAAACACAATAACATGATATACAGAATCGTTTTCCCGATTTTTTGAAAACGAAAAAGTGCCATGTCTTTTGGCGAATATAAACTTTTTACTAGCTGCGTAAATACGGACATATATTCACTTCCTTTGCTATATGTATGATAGATTGATGCATAAAATCATTGTAACGTACGAATCTAGAGAACTACAAGTTATATCGTGTGAAGTAAGATTGATACCCCAGTAAGTGAGAGTTATAAAGGACTTTTTGCTATATCAATATAAATTGAAACCCTGACATAAAACCTTTCTTTTAGGTAGGAGAGGGCAACTGGCTATGCATAGAAGCAGTCAGATCCTTTTTCCTGCCCCGTCCGACGGTAAAACAAAGAGAGAAAACAAGTGCAGGTCACTTTTTGTTTTGCGTAGTGGGGGATTATTATATATCGAAAAAACAAAATGGATTTATATAATTATTCGCTTGCAGTAAGGTGTTTTTTTAAGATTTGAAAATAAAAAAGATAGACTTCAGTAAATGTAAAATAGACGAGAGCTCACCATCATTGAGAAATGAGGAAAAGTTTACTGATGGAAGTTTGACTTTAAGAAAAGTAAAAATACAATTGACACTTTTCTTTTTTATATGGTAAATTTATCTTACATTTCTTAACCGATATATCTCGCAGTGACTCAACCATGTAATTATACAGTTTTTATCTTGTATGAAAGTTCTGTGGAGACTTGGTGGTGTGATTTAAATTTCAGCCACCGATATATACATAATTCTGGACCCTTAGCTCAGCTGGTTAGAGCAGACGGCTCATAACCGTCCGGTCGTAGGTTCGAGTCCTACAGGGTCCATATCCATTTCAAATGTTCATCATGTAGACGAGAAGCTTCCTTGTAGAAGGAAGCTTTTTTTACGAAATATATGAGCATTTTATTTGAAAAGAAATGGGAATTTTGCTACGTTAATGATAGCAAGACAATGTGATTTAATTTGTTTTCACCCTATGGCAATTAGGGTAAAATGAAGTTGTATGCCAAGTCATTTTGGCAATACATAAACTGGGAGGAATGTAACAATGGCAAAACATGAATTACCAAATTTACCTTATGCGTATGATGCTTTAGAACCTCACTTTGATAAAGAAACAATGAACATCCATCATACAAAACACCACAACACTTACGTAACAAATTTAAACGCTGCGCTAGAAGGTCATGCAGAACTAGCTGACAAAAGTGTTGAAGAATTAGTTGCAAACTTAAATGAAGTACCAGAAGCAATTCGTACTGCAGTACGCAATAACGGTGGCGGACATGCGAATCATACTTTCTTCTGGACAATTCTATCTTCAAATGGTGGTGGACAACCAGTAGGTGAACTTGCAGCTGCAATTGAAGCGAAATTCGGTAGCTTTGATGCATTCAAAACAGAATTCGCAAAAGCTGGTGCAACTCGCTTCGGTTCTGGTTGGGCTTGGTTAGTAGTAAACAATGGTGAGCTAGAAGTAACAAGCACTCCAAACCAAGATTCACCTTTAACAGAAGGTAAAACTCCAGTTATCGGTTTAGATGTTTGGGAGCATGCTTACTACTTACATTACCAAAACCGTCGTCCTGACTACATCGGTGCATTCTGGAACGTTGTAGACTGGAACGCAGCTGAAAAACGTTACCAAGAAGCTAAATAATATCGCTTGTTCCGTTTTAGGTAAGGCGATATTGAAGAAGCTAGGGGAATATTCTCCTAGCTTTTTTGTATGCTTTCTTTTACATAATTGTGCTCGTCTTTGGAAGACTAGAACATGAAGTAAAGGAGAGTTATGTATGAAGTGGAAACATGTAATTGGCGATGTCGAGGTGAATCGTGATTTAATATTGTTACTTGTTATGGGGGGATTATACACGCTCGCAATTTCTTTATCCAACACGTTTGTTAACATTTATTTATGGAAACAAACACAAAACTATGTGAACCTTGGTTTGTATAATTTAGCAAGCGTTGTATTGCAGCCACTAACATTTCTTTTTGCGGGAAAATTGGCAAAACGGATAGATCGTGCTATTTTACTGCGAATCGGTGTGGGAACATTAGCTGCTTTTTTTATTGTTGTTTTACTCGCAGGAACGCATGCTTCACATTACATTTTATTACTTGGCGGTCTTCTTGGAATTGGATACGGTTTTTATTGGCTTGCATTTAATCTGTTGACATTTGAGATTACGGAACCGGAAACACGTGATTTTTTTAACGGTTTTCTTGGTCTTTTAACATCCTTTTCTGGAATGATTGGGCCAATAACAGCAGGATATACGATTTCACGTATGGAGAAATGGAGCGGTTATACAGTTATCTTTTTTCTTTCATTAACTTTATTTGCAATTGCTGTTGTCATAAGCTTCTTTTTATCGAAAAGAGAATGTGAGGGGCGCTATGAAATTGTTCAAGTTTTGAAAGAACGTAAGGTTGATAAAAACTGGGGAAGGATTACACGCGCACACTTTTTTCAAGGATTAAGGGAAGGGACGTTTATTTTTGTTATTTCTGTATATGTCTATTTGGCATCAGGGAGCGAATTTGCATTAGGAAAGTATAGTTTAGTCAATTCCGCTGTTTCATTTGTATGCTATTACTTGGTTGCGCGTATGTTAAAAAAGGAGTGGAGAAAAAAGGCAATTTTACTTGGTGGAATTATTTTGTATGTCGTTGTATTTTTAGTTATTTTTCATGTTACATATGTAAAATTACTCATTTATGCAGCATGTATTGCAATAGCTTATCCGATTTTACTTGTTCCGTACGGATCGATGACATACGATGTAATCGGAAGAGCAAAGCAGGCGAAAGAATGGCGGGTCGAGTATATTGTTGTTCGAGAATTATGGTTAAACAGCGGAAGAATCTGTTCGATTTTAAGTTTTTTATGTGCAGTATCATTTTTCCAGCCAGAAAAAAGCTTACCTGTTCTATTATGTATTCTTGGAGCTGGACATTTACTTATTTATTTTGCTGTTAGAAATGTCAAATACGGGGAAGGGAATCCAAATAAACCAAGGATTCCAGCACCTGAAACAACACAAAATCATACTGAACGAGAAGGTTAACTTCTTCTGGATTTTATGCTAGAATAAAAAGACATGTAAAACAGCAGTGAGGACACCTATAATAAGGTGTCCCTTTCCTATTACATAGCTGTTGGTAGAGGGGGTTCGTATGAGTAAAAAGAAGAAAAAAAAGAAAACCCACGTTCCGTTTCGGCTTAACGTGTTGTTTTTTTGTGTGTTTTTAATGTTTTCAGCGATCATTGTAAAGCTTGGAATGGTACAAATTGTACATGGTGAGGACTATAAAAATGAAGTTGAAAAAAAGGAAAACTCAACAGTAAGTAATCCAGTTCCACGCGGAAAGATCTTTGATAGATATGGTCGTGCGGTTGTGGATAATAACCCAGTTCGTACCATTACGTTTACAAGACTGAAGGGTTCAACTTCGGAAGAACGTTTAGAAACAGCGAAAAAACTGGCGAAGCTAATTGAAGTATCACCAGATAAATTAACAGAACGTGATAAAAAAGATTATTGGCTTTCTTTACATGAAAAAGAGGCAAAGGAAAAGATTACAAAGAAAGACCAAGCTGAATTTAAAGCAAAGAAAATTGATGATAAAGAAATGGCAGAGCGTCAGCGTAATCGCGTGACAGAGGCAGAAATAAATCAATTAACACCCGAAGATTTAGAAATACTTGCAATTAAGAGTAAAATGGATGGCGGATATGCAATGACACCGCAAATCATAAAAAAAGATGTAACAACAGAAGAATATGCAATCATTAGTGAAAATTTAGCATTGTTGCCAGGTGTAGATACGACAGTTGATTGGGATCGTAAATACACTTATGATGATATGTTCCGTAGTGTACTTGGTGGTGTAACAAGCTCAGATGAAGGGTTGCCAAGAGAACGACTAGATTATTTTCTTGTTCGAGATTATAACCGTAACGACCGCGTTGGTAAAAGTTATATTGAACAGCAATATGAGGATACGCTTCATGGTACAAAAGCAGAAGTGAGAAATGTTACAGACAAAGACGGAAATATTTTAGAAACAATAAACGTTTCTAAAGGTCAACGAGGCAATGATCTGAATTTAACAATTGATATGGAATTGCAAAAGCGTGTAGAAGAAATCCTTACGAAGTATTTAAAGCAATATGCAGGTGCAGAACCACTTTTAGACCGTGCATTTGTTGTGATGATGAATCCGAAAAATGGTGAAGTTTTATCTATGGCTGGGAAACAAATCGTAGACGAAAATGGAACGAAAGAGATAAAAGATTACGCATTAGGAACAATGACAAGTGCGTATCCGATGGGCTCAACTGTGAAAGGTGCTACGGTGCTAACGGGATATCAAACAGGAGCAATTACGCCTGGAACAGTTCTAGTGGATGAACCGATTAAATTAAAAGGTACACCGCAAAAAGCTTCTTGGAAAACGATGGGCAGTATTAACGACCTTACCGCTTTAAAAATGTCTTCTAACGTATACATGTTTAAAACAGCCATGAATCTTGCTGGAGTGCAATATCAAAGGGGCGGTACATTAGATATTAAGAAAAAGGCATTCGATGATATGCGTTATTATTTTGGACAATTTGGGCTTGGTGTGAAAACAGGAATTGATTTACCAAATGAAATAGCCGGTCAGAGAGGTTCTGGATTCCAACCAGGTTTCTTATTAGACTTAGCAATCGGGCAGTATGATACGTATACACCGCTTCAACTTGTACAATATGTTTCTACAATTGCCAATGGTGGCTATCGTATGCAACCGCAAGTCGTAAAAGAAATTCGTCAACCATCATCTAAACCAGATGAAGTCGGAAAAGTGATTCAATCAATGGAACCAAAAGTATTAAATCGTATTGATATGCCTGAAGATCAAATCCAGCGTGTGCAAGAAGGATTTAGACAAGTATTTAATGATTCAGGTGGTACAGGTGCAAAATACTTTACAGGTGCAAAATATACAGCTGCTGGAAAAACAGGAACAGCACAAACGTTTTATGGTGGTAACAAAGATATCGGAAGAAATGCAAAAGGCGAGCCTGTATCAACTTATAACTTAACATTAGTAGGTTATGCGCCGCTTGATAATCCTGAAGTTGCATTCTCCGTTGTTGTTCCATGGGTACACGATGATAAGTCTGGAATTAACGGAAATATCGGTCGTGAAATTATGGATGCTTACTTTGACTTGAAAAAACAAGAAGTAACAGGTGAAGCACCAAAAGATGAAAAAGGTAAAAAAGAATAAAAATATGTGAATTTGGCACACTATCTTAAAAGATAGTGTGCTTTTTTTTGTATTTTATGCATAGGTTTTAGTAATTGTGGACGAGCATATCCTATACGCGAAATAGGGGGTTGAAAAAAATGAACTCTCTCATAGTATGACCGGTCATATATTTACTTTTGAGAAAAGAAGTGAAAATGAGAAAGAAGTATCGTATTCCTCTACATTATGTTGAACTTTACAAAACTTTTACAAATTATTAAAACCGAATTAATAGTTGGGCATTATTCTTATATCTGTAATCCTGTTACTTCAGGATACTTCTAGGAGGAGCTACACGTGAAATGGACAAAAAAATCTATCAAGATTTTAGCAATATCGACATGTTTCATTTTTTTATATGTGTCTACTCCATCCGCTGCTAATGATGTGAGGGAAGTGAGAGTTGATGGATCCTCAACCGTTTTTCCAATTATGGAAGCTATAGCGGAAGAGTACACAAAAAAAGAACCACGTGTGAAAATTTCTATTAGTATATCTGGGACAGGAGGAGGGTTTCATCGTTTTGGCAAAGGCGAAGTAGATATAAATAATGCATCGCGCCAGGTAAAACAAGTAGAAGAAAATTTTATGAAGGAAAATTCCATCCAGTTTACACCATTTGAAATTGCTTATGATGGCCTCACAATCATTGTGAATCGTCAAAATACATGGGCTGATAATATGACAATAGAAGAATTACGTCTATTATGGAGCGAAGATGGGAGAACGAAACGATGGTCACATATTCATCCGAAATGGCCGCACGAAAAGGTGCAATTTTATGCGCCGGGTGTTGATTCCGGTACGTATGATTATTTTCAAAGTGTTGTCTTGCGAAACAATCGTCTTGCAAAAACAGTTGCTTTATCTGAAGATGATCAAGTCATTATGCAAGGGGTAATGAATGATAAAAATGCAATTGCATTTGTGGGATATGCGTACTATATGGCGAATCGAGATAAGGTAAAATCCGTAAAAGTAAATGGTGTACCACCAACGAAAGCAAACATTCAATCTGGTGTTTATAAGCCATTGTCTAGGCCGCTATTTGCTTATGTAAACCATGCTTCGATTCGAAATAAAAGCAGTGTGGCAGAGTATGTGGTGTTTATGATGCAACATGCGGGCGGACTTGCTGAAGAAGTCGGATATGTTAAATTACCACAAAAGAAATATAGTGAACAGCTGCGAATGTTAACAGAAATAAAAAGATAATGTCAGGATGGGAAGGGGTTTTCATCTTTGGCTCGAAATGACAAAAGTCAATTTGCATTTTCTGTGCAACATTTGATTGAAAGAAATACAATCAAAAGAAAAAAAACGCAGCGAATCAATCGAATGGTTCCGTTACTATTAAAGGCAATTGCTAGCGTATCTATTATAACAACAATCGGTATTGTTATTACGCTAGCGAATGAAACAATTATGTTTTTTCGTGAAATATCAATGTATTCTTTTTTTACTGAGAAAGAATGGTTACCATTTTTTGAAGAGCCTAAGTTTGGGATACTTCCTCTTATATGTGGGACCTTACTTGTAACAACAATCGCTATGATAGTAGCTATTCCAATTGGACTAGGATGTGCCGTGTTTTTAAATGAATATGCTTCACACTTTGTTAGAAAAGTGTTAAAGCCCATTTTAGAACTACTAGCAGGTATTCCTACAATTGTATATGGATTTTTTGCTTTAACGATTGTCACACCGGCCTTGCAGCGTGTCATTCCGGATTTACAGTTCTTTAATGCAATTAGTCCAGGCATTGTTATAGGAATTATGATGGTTCCAACAATCGCTTCTCTTTCTGAAGATGCAATGGGAGCTGTATCTAAAGGAATAAAAGAGGCTTCACTTGGGCTAGGTGCAACGCGTTTTGAAACTGTACGAAAGGTTGTGTTTCCAGCTGCATTTACCGGTATTATGGCTGCAATCCTATTAGCGGCTTCACGTGCGATTGGTGAAACGATGATTGTTGTCATTGCTGGAGGTTCAACGCCCAATGTATCTATAGATCCGACGCACTCCATTCAAACGTTAACGGCTTATATTGTGCAAGTAAGCTTAGGTGATGCCCCCCATGGAACGATCGCATACTATAGTATGTACGCTGTAGGCGCGACGTTACTTATGTTTACATTCATGATGAATATGATTTCGCAGCAGATTATGCACCGTTTTAGAAAGGCGATATAAGATGCGAATGCTGAACCATAAGAGAATAAAAGAAAATATGGCAACGCGTTTTTGGAAGGATCAAATATATAAGTCAATTTCTTATATGACAATGCTATTTTCTATTTGCATACTAATTTTATTACTTTATCAAATCTTTGAAAAAGGTATAAGTTATCTTTCGATAGATTTTTTTATGAACTTTGCTTCGCGTAATCCAAAGCAAGCTGGTATTGCAGCTGCATTGTCAGGAACAATTGTATTTATGAGTATAGTAGTACCAGTTTCCTTTATATTTGGAGTAGGTACAGCTCTTTATTTAGAGCATTATGCAAGACAATCTGTATTCACAAGAATCGTAGAATTAAATATTCAAACATTAGCGGGGGTGCCATCTGTTGTGTTTGGATTGCTTGGTTTAACAATTTTTGTATATGGTCTTCAGTTAGGTGAGAGTATAGTAACAGCAGCGTTTACGATGAGTCTTCTTGTGTTACCAACTGTTGTTGTGTCGAGTCAAGAAGCAATTCGTATGGTGCCAAGCTCTTTGTTAGAAGCCTCATATGGTGTCGGTGCTACAAAATGGCAAACAATGTATCAAATTGTAGTGCCAACTGCCTTGCCAGGAATTTTAACGGGATGTGTTTTGGCTTTATCGAGGGCAATCGGAGAAGCGGCACCATTATTAGTCATTGGGGCGCTTGCTTTTGCTAATTATATTCCGCTTAACATGTTTGATAGATTTACAGTTTTACCGATTCAAATTTTTAATTGGATGAGTAGACCGCAAGAGGAGTTTCAGCATGTAGCAGCAGCCGGTATGATCGTTTTATTAGGATTGTTGCTCATTATAAATGTGGTTGTCTTATGGTTGAGAAATCGTAAGTAGTGGATGAAAGGGGAATTCAAAATGGTAGCAACAGTAGTAAATGTACAGGTGAAAAATGAAGAGAAAATTGAGTCAGCAACGAAGAAGGTTGTATTCGATACAAAAAATTTAAATTTATGGTATGGAGAAGATCATGCATTAAAAGATGTTAATTTAAGTATTCATGAGAATGAAGTAACAGCAATTATTGGACCGAGTGGTTGCGGAAAATCAACATATTTAAAAACGTTAAACCGTATGGTAGAGCTAGTACCTATCGTTCGCACAACGGGAGTAATTGAATATCGAGATCGAAATATTTTTGATAAGTCATATCCTGTTGAAGAATTACGTACGCATGTTGGAATGGTGTTCCAAAAGCCAAATCCATTTCCGAAATCTATTTATGAGAATGTTGCCTATGGTCCAAAGATTCATGGTATTCGTGATAAGAAGACACTTGATGCAATTGTTGAAAAAAGTTTACGTGGTGCAGCGATTTGGGATGAATTAAAAGATCGATTACACGATAATGCATATGGTTTATCTGGTGGACAACAACAGCGTTTATGTATCGCGCGTTGTTTAGCGATTGAACCGGATGTAATCTTAATGGATGAACCGACATCAGCATTGGATCCGATTTCTACATTGAAAGTTGAAGAATTGATTCAAGAGCTAAAGAAAGATTTTAGTATTGTAATTGTGACGCATAATATGCAACAAGCGGCACGTATCTCTGATAAAACAGCGTTCTTCCTAAGCGGTGAAGTTGTTGAATATACAGATACAAACAAATTATTCACTACTCCTACAGATAAACGAACAGAAGATTATATCACGGGACGATTTGGTTAATGTTTTTGGGAGTAAAAGCCCCTTTATAAGGGGCTTTTATCATTTTATCAAAAATCAAGTAAGAAAACTCCCCGCTCAAGGACTATGCTCAGCACAGTCCTTGAGCGGGGAGCTGAATTGCTAGTAACCGCATTCTTGTACGCTTTGTACAATATATTAAAAAAGTGGTTCCAAAGGCGTTTGCCAATGAAATAGAGGGGTTGTGCTATCAGGTAACTGTGTCAGCTCCACTCGTGTTACGCATCTGTTAGAGGAGACACACGAGAAACTCCCACTTCAAGATCCAAAGGAGCTAAGTGGCGGGAGTTTTCATATATGTAACAGCTAAAGGGGGAAACAACATGGTAAGGGAGCAATTTCATTATGATTTACACACATTGCAGCAAAAGGTAATTGAACTTGGAGAATTGGCAAGAGAAGCCCTTTCTTGTTCTATGGAAGGGCTTCAGAAGAAAGATGTAGAAAAAGCGCTAGAAGTTATTGATGGTGATTACCGTATGGATAATTTAGAAGAAGAAATTAATGACCTTGCACTTATGCTAATTACAAAACAGCAACCTGTTGCAAGCGATCTGCGAAGAATTTTTGTTTCGATTAAGACAGCAACAGATTTAGAACGTATTGCAGATCATGCCGTAAATATTGCTAAATCAACAATTCGGCTCGGAGAAAAAGATGTATCTGTTAGCTTGCATAGTCTAGAACAAATGTTTACGATTGCCATGGATATGTTAAATTTATCGTTAGAAGCATATCAAGAAGAAAATTTAACTTCTGCAAAACAAATTGCGGAAATGGATGATTCTGTTGACGAAATATACGGGAGAGCGATTCGTGAATTTATTTCCTCTATCCCTGAACATCCTGAAGCGATTACGCAAATTACACAATTATCTTTTATTGCACGTTACATTGAGCGTGTAGCAGATCACATTACGAATATTGCCGAGAATGTTTTTTACTTGGTGAAAGGAAAACATTATTTATTAAATGAATAGGAAAAAATGTTAGCAAGTGATGGAATATCACTTGCTTTTTTAGTCAAAACATGACAAAAAAAGCTCGTTGTCTTGTCCTCTCTATAATGATAAGATGTATCATAATATGATATGGAATAATATAGGAAGCGATTGTTTATCCTGTAAAAAACTCGATTGGTGAAGGTAGACACTCAGTGAAAGACAAGGAAAAACGCCACTGATTAAAATTTCACAGTATTAAGCTATAAAGTAAGCGCTTACCAATGTGGTTCAGTGAAGTGAAAAGGTTAATTTCTACATAAGTGACATACATATGATATACAAGGTCGTTCAACATTATAAACGTGGAGGATGAATGTATATGAAGGGGGTTATTTTAGCTGGAGGAAAAGGAAGGCGTCTTAGACCGTTAACATGTAATCTTCCAAAGCCAATGTTACCATTACTTGAAAAACCAGTGATAGAATACAATATTGAGTTACTAAGGCAGCATGGTATTCATGAGATTGCAATTACAGTTCAATATATGAGTACGGCAATTAGGCGGTATTTTGGTGATGGAAGTAAATGGGGAGTGAAGTTGCAATATTTCGAAGATTCGCCGCCGCTTGGTACGGCAGGAAGCATTAAACAAGCAGAAGCGTTTTTAGATGAGCCATTTGTTGTAATTAGTGGAGATGCATTGACGGATTTTAATTTATCGAAAGGAATTGAATTCCATCAATGCAGGAATAGACTGGTCACAATGTTTGTGAAGGAAGTGGAAAACCCACTATCATTTGGTTCAGTCGTTATGAATAGAGAGCATGAAATTATACGTTACATGGAAAAACCGAGTTGGAACGAAGTGATTTCAAATATTGTAAATACAGGCATTTATATTATGGACCCCGAAATTTTTTCTTATATTTCATCAGCGCAGTTTTTTGATTTTAGTCACCATGTCTTTCCTTTGCTGGAAAATAAAAAAGCACTCTTTGGATATGTAGCGCAAGGCTACTGGTTAGATATTGGTACATTAGATCAATATCGGCAGGCTCATTTTGACTTACTTACAAAGAAAGTACAGGTACCCATTTCTTATACGGAAGTACTACCGATGGTTTGGATGGGAGAAGGGGTAACTATTGAAAAGGGAACAAAAATTCACGGTCCATCTTTTATCGGAGAAGGAGCGTCCATCGGAGCGGGGGTAATAATTGAGCCATATTCAATTATCGGTAAGTGCAGCACAATATTAGATCATACGCATGTCCAAAAAAGTATTGTTCTTGCCCATACGTATGTAGGAAAACGCTGTGAGCTATTAGAAGCGACCGTTGGAGAAAATGCGATGATTAAAGATGATGTAACTTTATTTGAGAAAAGTGTGGTAGCAGACCGTTGCCAGATTGGAAAAAATACAGTGATACAACACAATGGGAAAATATGGCCTAATAAAGTTGTTGATAGTCATTCTATTATTGCCTCGTCAGGAATTACTGAAAATGAAAAAAACTCAGGTTGGCTGCAAAAAAGCCGGGTAGTAGGTAGGGGTAATATAGAAATGACACCTCAAGTTGTTGTAAAAATAGCAATGGCATATGGCTCTCTTTTTTCAAAAGGGGAGCGTATATTGATAGGGGGATATGATGATGTAAAAGTTGATATTTTTAAAAAGTTATTTCTACATGCAATTCATAGTGTTGGCTTGTATACGATGGAATGTCAAGAAATGAACGATTCGGCCTTTCGGTATGCGATCAATGAACTCGAATGTGCAGGGGGCATTTTTATTCGCTTTGAACAAGAAGAAGGAATTGTCATTCAACTGTATGGTAAGGAAGGCATAAGGTTATCGTATAAACAGCAAAAAGAAATGGAACACTTGTATATGTCAGAAGCATTTCATTATGTATATGATAAAGACATAGGACGAAATGAAACGGTACATGTTTGTTTAGAGAAATATGTTGAATCTGTATTAGTGTATTTGGATATCGAAACGATACAAAAGCAAACATTTCACCTTCTTATTAATAAAAGAGATGAAATGTTTCAGTCCCTACTCATATCCTTCTTGCGAAAACTAGGTTGCACAATTACATGGGTTTATGCTAGTGAGCAAAAAGAACATGTTAAATTGTTAATGAAATCAAGTAGAGCTCATATGGCTCTTATGTTTTATGAACAAGGAAATAAATTTGAATTATATGATAATCATGGTGGGATTTACCAAAGTGCAAATTGTGAAGAAATCGATGTGCCTGATTTATTACTTGAGACGACAGAAAGTGTTTATCCATTATCGTTAAAATTAGGAGAGTGCTATCTTCTTTTTTATATGTATGGTGAACAAAGTAAGTTTCAGATGAGATGGCAGCAAGATATTTTATATCGGATTGGAAAATTATTCGAACTAATTGCTCGGCAAGGAAATACTTTGTCGACGATGTTAGAGCAATCACCACCCCTTTACTTATTATGTGATGAAGTTGTTTGCTCGTGGAAAGAGAAAGGGAAAGTAATGGGAATGTTATTGCAAGATATGGAAAAAAGAGAAGTCGAAGTATTAGAGGGAATCCAATTTAAATATACAGAAAAAGAGTGGTCTTATATTGTTTCTGATGCAAAACATCCTAAATTTCTTGTATATTCACACGCGAGAAACCCAGTAATAGCAAAGGAAAATATGAAAACTCTTATAGAAAAAATTAGACAATATCAAAAGGTGTAGAATTTTTATTTTAAAAGTGGTATTATAGTATAGTCTGATTTAAGTTATTAGTGACTGGAGGGAAATAAGAATGCGTGTGAATATTACTCTAGCATGTACAGAATGCGGAGATCGTAACTATATCTCAAAGAAAAATAAACGTAACAACACGGAGCGCCTTGAGCTTAAAAAGTATTGCAAGCGTGACAAGAAGTCTACGTTACACCGTGAAACAAAGTAAGCAGTAGGAAATTTCCTACTGTTTCTTTTTTTTTACTATGGTTATAACCCTTATTGAAAAGTGATGATACATGAAAAAATGATAGACTGTTTATAAGAACATAATTCATTTTTGCGATTAATAATTATAAAGTAAGTAAAGGATCACTTTATAGGGGGAAAAGCGTGTGAAAGAGGAGAAGGTACGTTTACGTAAGAAAATAGTAGAGCAAATGAATTTTTTATCGAAAGAACAGCACAAAACTTTATCAGAACAAATTGTATTTTCTTTATATGAACAAAAAGAGTGGAGAGAAGCGGAAACAATCGGAATTACTCTTTCGATGGAACATGAAGTGAATACATATGTAATTATTGAACAAGCATGGCGAGAAGGAAAAAAAGTTGTTGTACCAAAGTGTAATAGAGAGACAAGAACAATGATCTTTCGTCAAATTACAAATTTTGATCAATTAGAAACAGTATATATGAGCTTGCGTGAACCAATTCCTGCGCTAACAGTAGAAACAGAAGCAAATGAAATTGATCTTCTGTTTGTACCCGGAGTTGCGTATACAAGACGAGGGGAACGTATTGGGTACGGCGGTGGTTATTATGATCGTTATCTGCTGCAGTATGAAGGGAAAACGTTATCATTAGCTTTTGATTTTCAAATTGTAAGTTATATTCCAACAGAGTCGTTTGATCAAAATGTACAAAAAATTATTACAGAAAAAGAAACAATTCTTCAAAATGGACTTGTATAGACAAATAAAAATTGACGAGACTTTTTCTTGTTGATTATAATAAAATATGTGAACGTTTTCTTATTATATTTCCATAATAAGTGGACATAGAGGGTGATGAAATGATATCAATTTATGATATTCAGCAATTGCTAAAAAAATTTGGAACAATCATTTATACAGGTGATCGAATCGCTGATTTACAATTAATGCAAGATGAATTGCGTGAATTAAATCAATCACAGTTGATTGAGCCAAAAGACTATCAAACAGCTTTATTTTTATTGAAACAAGAGATTCAAAAAGAGATGAGCAAGAATTAGATAAAGGTAGGTTAGCAAAAATGGAAGAAAAGTGGTTAGTTGGTGTTGACCTTGGCGGGACAACGATTAAATTAGCATTTATCAATGTTTATGGTGAAATTTTACATAAGTGGGAAATCCCAACGAATACAAGTGAGCAAGGCAAACATATTACATTAGATGTAGCGAAAGCAATTGATAAAAAGTTAGAAGAACTAGGAGAATTAAAGAGCAAGCTAATTGGTATTGGTATGGGTGCTCCTGGACCTGTGCATGTCGCTTCTGGTATGATTTATGAAGCTGTTAATTTAGGGTGGAAAAACTATCCATTAAAAGATTTATTAGAAGTAGAAACAGGCTTACCTGTTGTGGTTGATAATGATGCAAACTTAGCAGCGCTTGGTGAAATGTGGAAAGGTGCTGGTGAAGGAGCAAAAGATCTAGTTTGTATGACGCTTGGAACTGGTGTTGGCGGCGGTGTAATTGCAAATGGTGAGATCGTGCACGGTGTAAGTGGTGCTGCTGGTGAAATCGGACATATTACAGTCGTAACAGAAAATGGATTTCCTTGTAACTGCGGGAAATCTGGCTGTCTAGAAACAGTAGCTTCAGCAACAGGTATTGTACGTGTTGCTATGCAAAAATTACAAGGTACAGATGAACCAAGCATACTTCACTCTATGTTAGAAGAAGAGGGACGTATTACATCTAAAGATGTATTTGAAGCGCTTGAACAAGGTGACGCTTTAGCGGAACAAGTTGTAGAAAAAGTAGCTTCTTATTTAGGGTTAGCTGTAGCAAATCTTTCTAGTACGTTAAATCCAGAAAAGATTGTAATTGGCGGTGGTGTATCTAAAGCTGGCGATGCATTGTTACAACCAATTCAGCGCTATTTTGCACAATATGCATTTTCTCGTGCTGTTAAGAGCACGAAGCTAGCAATTGCAACGCTTGGGAATGATGCTGGTGTAATTGGTGGAGCTTGGCTTGTGAAGAAGCATAAATATGAAGTTATGAAGTAAAAAGAATAGAATCAGTCAGGGCGAATCGGAATTAAGATGAGACTACTGGTATTTGCAAAATAATGAGAAGAGGAAGGGAGATCCCTTCCTCTTTTTTTATGCAAAATCTTGATGGGAAATAGAACTGTAAGTGAATTAATGAGCTGGTGGGTACCCGCTATAAAGGACAGTCATGACTGTAAACCAACCAAAAACAAGTACAGTTGCAACAGCAAAACCGCCTGCTAGTAAATTTTTTTCACGTAACGTTCTAAGGGTTGCGAATACAGCTAACAGAGTGACTAGCGCAAAAATGATAACAAGACCCATATATGATCCCCCTCTGCTCTCTCATTCTTTCGTTTGAGTTTTTGCAATATTTCTTCTTTTTTATTGTACATGTTTTAGAAATGATTGTCGAGATAGCATCGTTTCTTTTCCTAAGGGGAAGAAATGTTGTATCATAAAAGTAAGTTCAATAACTGGAGGAGATTTAAAAATGAAATGGATACAAATGCCATTAGGGCCATTACAAACAAATGCATATATTTTAAGTAATGATCAAAAAGAATGTATTATTTTTGATCCAGGTAGTGAAGGAGAGAAGCTTGTAACGTATTTACAAGAAGAACAATTAAAGCCGCTGGCTGTTTTATTAACACATGCTCATTTCGATCATATTGGTGCAGTTGATGCTGTGAGAGATGCTTTTCATATCCCAGTATATGTACATAAAGAAGAAGTGGATTGGTTAGGAGATGCGACTGTAAATGGTTCGCAAATTTTTATGATGAATCGAAGTATTACAGCGAAACCAGCTGATCAAATTATTGAAGGCGAAGGAATGTTAACGATTGGATCTTTTACATTTGAAATGTTTGAGACGCCAGGGCATTCTCCAGGCAGTATTTCATATTATTGCAAAGAGGCAAATGCTGTATTTTCAGGAGATGTATTATTCCAAATGAGTATTGGTCGAACAGATTTACCAGGTGGAAGTTTTGCAGAATTAATTGGAAGCATTGAAGAAAAATTATTTGTACTGCCAGATGACACAGCAGTATTATGTGGACATGGTCCAGAAACAAATATTGGTTTCGAAAAAGAAAATAATCCGTTTTTACAATAAGGAGCTATATGGGGATGGAGCTCGTTTTAAGAAAATGGATGGAAAAAGAAAAGGATTATTCGATTTCATATAGTACATATATGAACCTTGCGCTGTATGATGAGGAGTACGGATATTATATGAAAGAACGTGAGAAAATCGGAAGAAATGGTGACTTTTTTACGAGTAGTAATATTTCTTCGGTATTTGCAAGGACGTTCGCTCGTTTTTTTATTCGACTTGTCCAAAATGGAGAGATCCCCCCGAATGTTTGTGAAATTGGAGGGGGAACAGGGAGATTTGCTTATGATGTTTTACAGGAATGGAAACAGTTATCTCCAGTAACCTATACAGAGTTACGATATTCTATTATTGAAGTGAGTCCTTTTCATAGAAGGTTGCAAAAACGTCAACTTGGTTCATTTCAAAATATTTCGCAGTACAAGTCCTATAAGGAATTAGGGGAGTCTTTTACAGGAATCGTTTTTTCAAACGAATTGTTTGATGCGTTTCCTGTTGAAGTGATAGAGAAGCGAGCTGGTATTTTGTATGAAGTTCGTATTACGTATACGGAGCAGCGGGAACTTACAGAAGTATTGCGGCCGTTAGAACAAGAAGTAATACGATGCTATTTACGAAGACATAAGATTGAGCTTTATGAAGGACAGCGCTTTGAAGTACCAATAGCAATGGAAACCTATTTACAAGAGATTATAGGATGGCTCAAGGAAGGCTTATTCATCACGGTTGATTATGGATATACAAAGGCGGAGTGGATGCATCCTACGCATCATGAAGGGAGTCTAAGGGGATATTATGACCATAGGCTCATTCAGAACCCTCTGAATTATCCAGGTGAAATGGATATTACAGCGCATATTCATTGGGATGAATTGAAGAAAATAGGAGAAGAAAGCAGTCTTCATACAGTGTGGCATACAAAACAAAGGGGGTTTTTACTTGCGGCAGGTATATTAGAACAACTTGTTAGTCATCAAGATTCCGATCCTTTTTCTGAGAAACAGAAACAAAATCGAGCGGTTCGTTCTATGATTTTACATGGGGGAATAAGCGATGCTTTTGATGTTGTTATGCAAAAAAAAGGAATGCCACATTTTGATTTAAAGCATTATTTACATATATAGAAAAAAACAAGACACAGAATGATTCTGCGTCTTGTTTTTTGATACGACTTTAGGATATGTAGTATTGTATATTTTCTCTCATGATATATATTTATATTAAAGATATGAGATAGAAAATATAGAATACGTCCTTTTTGTTTGGTTACCCCTAACCTAGTAATACACGAACAAGTTGGATAATTGTTTCATTTTCTACTTTGTAGTAAATTTCCAATCCTTTTCTTTCACTAGAAACGATTTTAGCGCTTTTTAATTTCGCTAAATGTTGTGAAATTGTGGATTGTGGCATATTTAATCCTGTGTACATTGTCGAAACATTGCTTGGACCGCGTTCGATCAATCCTTTTACAATACATAAACGAACAGGGTGAGCAAGAACTTTCAGTAATTCTGCATTATTTTCGTATAGTTCTAATTCCTTTTGAAAGGTTTCTAACATGTTTTTTCCACCTCCATGCGAGCTGTTATACCCATACTATACATACCAAAAATCTAAAGAAAAGAAAATAGTTGTTGCAGAAAAAATGTTCTAAAGTAAAGAAATTGTAAGAAAAGAGAACATGATGTAAATAACTTTGCAAAATTTGTACGTTTTGTAACACAGTATTTTTTGTTAAAAATCGTGAATATACAGATACATTTGTAACACAATTTTATCACGATTTTGTTATTCTTTCAATTAATATACAAAATTTTTAAAATAATAAGAAAAAGAGATTTTATATGTTTCTATAGAATATAATTTTGGATGAAAAGAAGGCATATCATAACATACATTTCCTAAAACACTTTCACTTTCCTGAAGGTTTACTGAAAAAAGATAAGTGGTGATGATGTGATACGATTAGCAAAAGAATCTGATGCTGAATCATTTATTGCTATTAGAAAGGAAATCATTTTATCAGCAGCTACGACAAAGTTTTTTATATCTTCTCCAAATAAAATACCTGATAATGTGAATAAAGAAAGAGAAAAAATATTGAAAAGTGTTGAGGATGGAAATCTTTATATAGTAAGTGAGATGGAAGGTGCAGTAGTCCGCTTTTTGATTTTCAATCGTTACAAACAAGAACGCTTAAAACATGTAGGAACAATGAGAATGGGTATCAGAGAGGAATGTTGCAATCAAGGTATCGGTACCAAATTAATAAAATTTCTTGTTAATTGGGCTAAAAAGCAGAAAGGTTTAGAAAAAATTTGCTTAGGGATCGTTTCTGTTAATGATAGGGCTATTAAAGTATACAAACGTACTGGTTTTATAGAAGAAGGTAGACAACGGAAGCAAATTAAATATGAAGATGGTTCTTATGGAGAGGATACATTAATGGCTTATTATCTTCAATAGAGGGACTTTACCTAAGTGCATATGATGAGTTTATGGTGGTAAATCCTGAGTACCGTAATAAAAAAGGATAGACCAAGCGAATGTAATTTGCTTGGTAAATCCTTTTTTATAATGTGAAACATTTTATTTCTATATCAGATGGGAATATTCTCATGCATTCACAGGTTCCTCTACAAAAGAAAGTGCATTTTCAAAATCGGTAATTAAATCATCTACATTTTCAAGGCCAACTGATAAACGGAGCAATGAATTAGAAATACCTCTTTCATCGCGTGCTTTTTGTGATAATGCTGCATGTGACATTTTTGCAGGATAGGAGAGGATGGATTCCACAGCTCCTAAACTTACTGCAAATACAGGAAGCTTGACTTGTGATAAAAATTTTCGCAAAGCATCTTCAGATTGTAACGTGAAAGATAAAACAGCACCGGCAGATTGTGCTTGTGAGTGCTGTATGTCATAGCCAAGGTGTGATTCTAATCCAGGGTAATACACATTCTGAATTTTCGAGTGTTTTTGTAAATAAAGAGCAATTTTATTCGCGTTTGTTGCTGAGCGTTCGAGACGTACGTGTAATGTTTTCAGACCGCGAAGAACGAGAGAGCAATCTTGTGGGCCTAATATAGCGCCAAATGCATTTTGCAGGAAGCCGAGTTTTTTAGCGAGTTCATCATCTTTTACAACTGCTAATCCAGCTGTAACATCACTATGACCGGCAATAAACTTTGTCGCACTATGGAGAACCACATCTGCTCCAAGTTCGAGTGGTTTTTGGAATAGTGGTGTTAAAAATGTGTTATCAACAAAAGTAAGAGCTCCGGTAGATTTCGCTAATTCGCAAACAGTACGAATGTCGGTTACTTTTAATAATGGATTGGATGGTGTTTCAATGTAAAAGACTTTTGTATTTGGTCTAATGTTTTGTTTTACTGCCTCTACATTTGTCATATCAACAAATGTATGTGAAACACCGTAACGAGACAGAACCTCTGTTACAATGCGATATGTTCCCCCGTATACATCTTCTGAAATGAGAACATGATCGCCTTGCGAGAGAAGGAGGAAGGCAGTAGAAATCGCTGCAATTCCAGATGCGAAGGCAAATCCTTTTGTTCCCCCTTCTAATAAAGCGATTATGTCTTCAAGTGCTTCACGTGTTGGATTCCCAGAGCGACTGTAGTCGTATTTTCCAAAGGTATCTACATCAAATTGATGAAATGTCGATGTATTATAAATGGGAACGTTAACAGCTCCTGTTTGTGAATCATGTTTATATTGGTTATGAAGTAAGAGTGTATCTAACGAATAACTCATATTCTTACACCTTCTTTTACATGTTTAATAGCTTGCTTTAAGTCTTGAATTAAATCATCCCCGTTTTCAATGCCAACGGAAAAACGGAGAAGACGATTACATACCCCGCGTGCTATACGAACTGCTTCTGGGATATCTGCATGTGTTTGTGTTGCTGGATATGTCATTAAACTTTCAACCCCGCCAAGACTTTCTGCAAATGTAATTAACGATAAAGATTGTAAGAAAGGATTTATCCATTTTTCATCGCGAAGACGAAATGAAATCATACCGCCCCTTCCTGGATAAAAAACATCGGTTACACCATTCTCCCCATTTAAATAAGAAACGATTTTTTTTGCGTTTTCTTCATGTTGTTTCATACGAAGAGCCAATGTTTTCATACCACGAATTAATAACCACGAATCAAATGGACTTAATACAGCACCAGAAGCGTTATGATAGTGGGCAAGTGCTTCGCAAAGTGTCTGACCTTTTGCAACGACAAGGCCGCTTAGTACATCGTTATGTCCACCTAAATACTTTGTTGCGCTGTGAAGGACAATATCTGCGCCTTCTGTTAATGGTTGTTGTATATAAGGAGTGTAGAAAGTATTATCGACAATTAGAAGTAGGCCGTGCCGTTTTGCGACAGTTGCGACAGCTGCAATATCAGTGACTTGCATTAATGGATTGGTCGGTGTTTCGATAAAAATAGCCTTTGTTTGAGAAGTGACAGCTTGTTCTATTTGTTTAATAGATTGTGTATCTACGTATCTACATCGAATATTCCACTTTTCCTCATGTTCCGAAAATAAGCGGTAGGTCCCTCCGTATAAATCTTCTGATACGATAAGTTCATCTCCAGAACGGAATAAGGAAAGAATAAGAAGAACAGCTGCCATTCCAGAACTACAGGCATAGCCTTGTTCACCTTCTTCTAAATCAGCAATTGCGCGTTCTAAAAGACCACGTGTTGGATTTCCTGTTCGTGAATAATCAAAGCCTGTTGACTTTCCAATTCCTTCATGGCGATAAGCTGTTGAAAAGTAAACAGGGGGATTAACTGTTCCTGTTGTAGTTTCGCTTCGATTTCCGATTTGTGCTAGTTTTGTTTCGATTGTTGACATGTGAAATTCCTCCTTTATAAAAATAAAAAAAGCCTTCTAAGAAGAAGGCTTTCATGCGAATATAGTCTTCTTCTTATCTGTCAAATCTTTTCACAATTTGCTGGAATTAGCACCTTATTAACGAACGTGTTAATGGTTGCTGAGGTGTCATAGGGCCAGTCCCTCTACCTCTCTAGATAAGAATATTTTGTATGAAATTTTATTATGGTTTTAACTTTACAACAAAAGATAATTGAATTGCAACTTTATTTTAAACAATTTTCATTTTTCTGCTAATTCAATTGACTTTTAGTCTATCCCATGCTAAATTTATGAGAAAATTAACAAAGATTGTTAAAAGGTACACGTATTTCCTTTTAAAACATAGATGAATAATAAAGACAAACTCTTATTGAGAGCGGTGGAGGGAAAGGCCCTGTGAAACCCGGCAACCTTCAAACGAAATGTTTGAAACGGTGCTAATACCTGCAAAACAATTTGTTTTGCATGATAAGAGGAGGATTGATGATGTCCCCCTCTTCAAGATGAAGAGGGGGTTTTTATATTGATAGAAAAGAGGGAGACAAGTGAAAATTCTAGATTTAGTATCAAAAGGAATTGTTATCGGTGATGGTGCAATTGGTACGTTATTACATTCTCATGGTTTGCAAAGTAGTTTTGAAGAATTAAACTTATCTGATCCAGATCTTATTATATCTATTCATAAACAATATGTAGCTGCTGGGGCAGATATTATTCAAACAAATACATATGGTGCAAATGAAGCGAAATTACGCATGTATGGTTTGGAAAATCAGGTCACCCAAATTAATAAAGCAGCGGTTAAACTTGCAAAAGCAGCCGGAACAGATAAGAACGCCATTTTAGGGACCATCGGTGGGATGAAGCATATCGGGGCCGTTACAACGACTGATATGGAACGAGAGTTTATGCTACTTGAGCAAGCGGGAGCATTATTAGAAGAAAAGGTTGACGGATTATTATTAGAAACATTTTATGATGAGTTCGAATTGTTACATGCAGTGAAAGTATTGCGAAAACAAACAGATATTCCAATTATTGCACAGCTAGCGCTTCATGAAGCGGGCGCAACGCAAAATGGAAATGATGTAAATGGAATATTAACGCAGCTTTTAGATTACGGTGCAAATGTAGTCGGTTTAAACTGTCAGTTAGGACCGCTTCATATGACGGAAGCTTTTAAAATGATATCGATTCCTAAAAATGGTTATTTGTCGGCTTATCCAAATGCAGGCCTTCCAAACTATGTAGAAGGACGTTACGTATACGAAGGAAGCCCTGCTTATTTTGAAGAGATGACACCGAAATTTATTGAACAAGGTATTCGTTTGTTAGGGGGCTGTTGTGGTACAACGCCAGCACATATTGAAGGGATGAAGCGTGTAATTGCGAATGTAACGCCTGTTACAGAAAAACAAATTGTTCAAAGACAACAAGTAGTTCATATCCAAACAAAACGTGCTAGCACTCATGTTACCCTTGCAGAAAAAGCGAAGAAGCAAACAACGGTGGTTGTTGAACTAGATCCCCCAAAAACATTAGATACGCAGCGTTTTTTTGAAGGGGCAAGGGCATTGAAAAGAGCGGGAGCAGATGCCATTACGTTAGCAGATAATTCGTTAGCATCCCCGCGCATTTCAAACATGGCAATGGGGGCATTATTAACGAAGCATGATATTCCAGTACTGACGCATTTAACGTGCCGTGATCATAATGTAATTGGTTTGCAATCTCATTTACTAGGTTTATCGGCTTTAGGAATGGAAGAAGTGTTAGCTTTAACAGGTGATCCAGCGCGAGTGGGGGATTTTCCTGGAGCGACTTCTGTATATGATTTGTCTTCTATTGAATTAATTAAAATGATTAAAGAAATGAATGATGGTCGATCTATTTTAGGAAAATCCATTGGTCCAGCGACAAGGTTTTCTGTTGGAGGAGCTTTTAATCCGCACGTGAGACATTTAAAAGCAGCGGTGAAGCGAATGGAGAGGAAAATTGCAGCTGGTGCAGAGTATTTCTTAACACAGCCAATTTACGATGTAGCCTTAATTGAAGAAATATACGAGGCGACAAAACATTTAGAAAAACCAATTTTTATTGGAATTATGCCTTTAGTAAGTAAACGTAATGCTGATTTTCTTCATTTTGAGGTGCCAGGCATTACATTGCCTGAGGAAGTAAGACAGAGAATGGATGGGCATGAAACGCAGGAGTCTGCAATTGAAGAAGGAATTCGTATTTCTCAGGAATTAATTAATGCCGCAATGAAATACTTTAACGGTATTTATCTCATTACGCCATTTTTGAAATATGAAATTACAGAAAATCTCGTTAAGTATGTGAAAGAAAAGCGAGACGTGAAAGAGGGAATCAACTGATGAGACCGATAGAAGAGAGATTACAACATGATATTTTAATATTAGATGGCGCGATGGGAACGATGATTCAGCAGGCAGATTTAACTGCAGAAGATTTTGGAGGTGAAGAATACGAAGGTTGTAATGAATACTTAGTAAAAACAAGGCCAGATGTTATTTTAGGTATCCATAAAGCTTACATTGAAGCGGGTGCGGATATTATCGAAACAAATACGTTTGGTGCTACGAATATCGTATTGCATGATTATGAGCTATCTCATTTAGATGAAGAGTTAAATGAAAGAGCGGCGTTTTTAGCAAAGCAAGCGGTAAAGGAGAGTGGTAAAGAAGTATATGTAGCAGGTGCGATGGGGCCAACAACAAAAGCAATTAGTGTAACAGGCGGTGTAACGTTTGAAGAACTAATTGAAGCTTATACGAGACAAGCTCGGGGCTTATTACGAGGTGGCGTTGACGTATTGCTTGTAGAGACAAGCCAAGATATGCGTAACGTGAAAGCGGCGTATTTAGGGATTCAGGAAGCGTTTACGGAAGCAAATCATACGGTTCCGCTTATGATTTCAGGAACCATTGAACCGATGGGAACAACGTTAGCAGGGCAAACAATCGAGGCATTTTATTTATCAATTGAGCATATGAAACCATTATCTGTCGGATTAAACTGTGCTACAGGACCAGAATTTATGCGCGAACACATTCG
The DNA here is from genome assembly GCF_000374965.1 of Bacillus sp. 95MFCvi2.1. NCBI lineage: Bacteria > Bacillati > Bacillota > Bacilli > Caryophanales > Bacillaceae > Bacillus > Bacillus sp. 95MFCvi2.1. Next base: position 103,495 of record NZ_KB895705.1, read on the forward strand.
TTCTCTTTCTGACTTATCAGAGTGTTATATTTCTTGTTATCCAAATGCTGGTCTTCCAGACGAGGATGGACATTATCATGAGTCACCGACTTCACTTGCAGAAAAGGTGAAACAATTTGCTAAAGAAGGGTGGATCAATATTATCGGTGGTTGTTGCGGTACAACGCCTGATCATATACGAGCGATAAAAGTTTTGCTTGAGTCCCTTGAACCACGTGAGAATCATGAACGAGAAGGCCACGGTATTAGTGGTTTAGAAGCGTTGCAATATGATGATTCTATGAGGCCATTATTTGTGGGAGAGAGAACAAATGTTATTGGATCAAGAAAATTTAAGCGATTAGTAGCTGAAGGGAATTTTGAAGAAGCTGCTGAAATTGCGAGGGCGCAAGTGAAGAAAAATGCCCATATTATTGATATTTGTATGGCGGATCCAGATCGTGATGAAGTAGAAGATATGGAGAACTTTTTGGCAGAAGTAACGAAAGTATTAAAAGTTCCGATTATGATAGATTCAACGGATGATAATGTTATGGCAAAAGCTCTCACGTATATACAAGGAAAAGGGGTTATTAACTCTATTAATTTAGAAAATGGAGAAGAGCGTTTTGAGAAAGTAACACCTCTTCTTCATAAATATGGTGCGGCAATTGTAGTAGGAACGATTGATGAAGAGGGCATGGCAGTTAGTGCAGAAAGAAAGTTAGAAATTGCAAAGAGAAGTTACGAGTTATTAACGAAGAAATATGGTATACGTCCATCCGATATTATTTTTGATGCACTCGTTTTCCCGGTAGGAACTGGTGATGAAGAATATATTGGTTCGGCAGCAGCGACGATAGAAGGGATTCGTCTTATTAAAGAATCACTGCCAGAATGTTTAACAATTTTAGGAGTAAGTAATATATCGTTTGGTTTACCGCCAGCTGGTCGCGAAGTGCTAAACTCGGTCTTTTTATATCATGCAACAAAGGCTGGGCTTGACTACGCAATTGTGAATACTGAAAAGCTAGAGCGCTATGCATCCATTCCAGAAGAGGAAAAGGAACTCGCAGATGCACTATTATTCGAAACAACGAAAGAAACACTAGAAGAATTTACGAACTTTTACCGGGTTGCTAAGAAAAAAGAAGCGGTCATACAAGAAACATTAACACTTGATGAAAGGTTAGCAAATTATATTGTAGAAGGAACGAAGCAGGGTTTACATGAAGATTTAAGTTTCGCACTAACAGAAGGAAGAAAGCCCCTTGATATTATTAACGGTCCGCTTATGATGGGGATGGACGAAGTAGGTCGTTTGTTTAATAACAATGAGCTTATCGTTGCTGAAGTATTGCAAAGTGCAGAAAGTATGAAAGCTGCTGTTGCGTATTTGGAGCCTTATATGGAATCTAGCGATAGTGCGAAAAAAGGAAAGGTATTATTAGCAACTGTAAAAGGTGATGTACATGATATTGGCAAAAACCTTGTAGAGATTATTTTATCAAATAACGGCTATGATATTGTTAATTTAGGAATTAATGTGCGCTCTGATCGCATTGTGCAAGAGGTAAAAGAAAAGAAACCAGACATTATCGGACTTTCTGGATTATTAGTAAAATCGGCGCAGCAAATGGTAGCAACTGCCGAAGATTTACAAGCGGCAAATATTGATATTCCCATTGTTGTAGGTGGTGCGGCATTGACAAGAAAGTTTACAGATAACCGTATTTCACCTTCCTATAATGGACTCGTATTATATGCAAGTGATGCGATGACAGGACTCGATCTTATCAATCGATTGCAAAAAGAAGAAGAACGAGAAAAAATGAAGCAGGATAAAAAAAATCGCCACATTCATGTCGTGAAACAAGAGGAGAAAAAAGTGGAGAAACCAGCCGTCATTGAACCGTTGCCGAAAGCAAAAGTTATGGTGCCGGACTCAACAAAACGGGTTGTACTTCGTGATATTCCAGTTTCACATCTTGCACCATTTTTAAACAGGCAAATGCTAATTGGTCATCACCTTGGTTTAAAAGGAAATGTGAAAAAATTATTAAAAGAAGGTGATAAGAGAGCGCATGAGTTAAACAATTTAATTGATGAATTATTACAAGAAGGACAATCTTGGCTATGTCCAAAAGCTGTTTATCAATTTTCCCCTGCCCAAAGTGATGGACAAACTATTATTATTTATGATCCAGAAGATCGTACACGTGTGCTAGAACGTTTTTCATTCCCAAGACAAGGGAAAGCTCCGTACCGTACATTAGGGGATTACTTACGTCCTGTCGGTGATGAAATGGATTATGTCGCCTTTTTATCTGTTACAGTGGGGCAAGGTGTGCGTGATATTGCGGAAGAATGGAAAGAGAAAGGGGATTATTTACGTAGCCATGCGATTCAATCGTTAGCGCTAGAGCTAGCAGAGGGACTCGCTGAAAAAACACATATGTTGATTCGTGATCGTTTTGGAATTCCGGATTCACCGGAGATGACGATGGAAGAGCGATTCCGTACAAAATATCAGGGAATTCGTGTTTCTTTTGGTTATCCAGCTTGCCCAGAACTTGCTGATCAAGAAAAACTATTTCGCTTAATTCAGCCAGAGGAGATTGGAATCTCACTAACAGAAGGATTTATGATGGAGCCGGAAGCATCTGTAACGGCAATGGTATTTGCTCACCCCGAAGCACGATATTTTAGTGTACTATAGTGTAGAAGGGGGAGAGGTATGAAAAGAATAGTCTTTACAGGCGGTGGTTCGGCTGGACATGTGACACCTAATTTAGCAATTATTCCACATTTGCAAAAAAAGGGCTGGGATATTTCTTATATAGGTTCTCATCAAGGGATTGAAAAAACGATTATAGAGAACGAAGGAATTCCATACTATGGTATAGCGAGCGGAAAGTTACGCCGTTATTTTGATTTGAAAAATATAAAAGATCCTTTTCTCGTTATGAAGGGTGTTATGGATGCTTATGTACGAATAAGAAAATTAAAACCTGATGTTATTTTTTCAAAGGGTGGTTTTGTATCTGTACCAGTAGTAATTGGCGGATGGTTAAATCGTATTCCAGTCTTGTTACATGAATCGGATATGACACCAGGACTAGCGAATAAAATTGCACTCCGTTTTGCTTCAAAAATATTTGTTACGTTTGAAGAAGCTGCACAACATTTGCCAACAGAAAAGGTGGTTTATACAGGTTCGCCTGTGAGGGAAGAAGTGCTACGTGGAAATCGTGAAAAAGGATTACACTTTCTTCGGTTCCATACTAGAAAACCAGTTATCACGGTTATGGGAGGAAGTCTAGGGGCAAAGAAAATCAATGAAACAGTACGAGAAGCATTGCCACAGCTCCTTAAAAATTATCAAGTTGTTCACCTATGCGGAAAAGGAAATCTAGACGAGACGTTACAAGGTATAGAAGGGTATAGGCAATTTGAATATGTGCACGGAGAATTGCCAGATGTGTTAGGGGCAACTGATTTTGTCATCTCACGAGCTGGATCGAATGCGATTTTTGAATTTTTAACATTGCAAAAACCGATGCTTTTAATTCCATTACCGAAAGCTTCAAGCCGCGGAGATCAAATTTTAAATGCACAATCGTTTGAAAGACAAGGGTATGCAGCGGTTTTATATGAAGAAACTGTAACAGTGACATCCCTTATGAAGCATATAGAAGAGTTAAATCATAATTGTGAGAAGTATAAAAAAGAATTAAAAAAGTATAGTGGAAAAGAAGCAGTACAGACCATTATGAAATATATTACGGAGGCGTGATTTCTAAAAAATCATGTCTTTTTTAGTAGAATGAAAGGTTCGAAGAATTACTTTATTTATGTTACAATAACAGAGATTTAATAGGGGAATTCCAGTTCTTTGAGCGTGAAAATACGAATGGATTAGGAGTGACTGTGTTGGAGCTGAGTCTCTATGAAAATACCGCTCTGATTATATGTTTTGTGCTATACGTTGGTAGTGTTATTATTTACATTTCAAGAAAATTTTCACAAGAACGAAACTTAGAAAAATCGGAAATAACAGCTGAGTTAGAGATGTTAGCCGATGAAAGTGATAAAAAGCAAAAAATAAGAGAAAAGCATGAGGCACCCCACCATTTAAACGCAAAATAAGTTTTGAAGGTGGGGATTTCTTTTGGCGAAATCCTTCTCTATTATTATCATTAACGCTAAAAAAGGAGTTTTCCTTTGGTTTTATAAATAAGGAGCTAATTCATATGAATTTCTATATTGCATCAAGTTTTCAAAACAAACATCTTGTTCAATTTGTAGCGAGTCAATTGAAAGAAGCGGGATGGCATCATACATATAATTGGACTCAAAATGAAAGAGCGACAAATAGAGAACAATTACAGAAGATTGGTCAAGCAGAAAAGCAGGCGATACAAAACGCTGATGTTTTTCTACTTTTATTAGATGGCGGAAATGGGAGTCACACGGAGCTAGGTATGGCTATTGCGCTAGAGAAGAAAATCTATATGTATCATAAAAACAATCCGCTTCAAACAACGTTTTACCATTTACCAGAAGTGGATATTTTTCAAGGGGAAGTGGAGGAGTTTGTTTCATACGTCATGAATAAAGGAGACGCATAGATCATGCAGGTTTATGATACGATATACGGTAATTTTGAAATAGACGGTGTATTAGAAGAACTATTACAAACAGAAGCTATGCAAAGGCTGAAGAAAATTCATCAAGTTGGAGCGAGCTTTCTTGTAAAACCAGAGTGGAATATAACTCGTTATGAGCATTCAATTGGAGTTATGCTTCTTGTGAAAATGCTGGGTGGGGGTGAAGCGGAACAAATTGCAGCATTGCTTCACGATGCATCACATACTGCTTTTTCACACGTTGTAGATCGTGTATTACATAAAAAAGATGAAGACTATCATGAACATATTTTTGATACAGTCATTGAAAACTCGGATATCCCGCTCATTTTGAAAAAGTATGGATATGATTCTAAAATGCTTCAAAACTGGGAACAATGGATGCTGTTGGAACAACCACTACCAGCTCTATGCGCAGATCGTATAGATTATACACTTCGCGATTTATATACATATGGAATGATTTCAAAACAAGAAGTTCTTACATTTTTAAATCAATTAATTGTCCATGAAAAACAAATCTGTCTTAGTACGCTAGAGGCGGCAGAGTGGTTTACAACAGTCTATTATAAAGAAACAATTGATTTTTTTCTACATCCATTAGGCTCATATAGTTATCATGTATTAACAAAAGTTTTGCAACTAGCGTTAGAAAAGCATGTGATACATACTGAAGATTTCTTGTGCGATGATGAGGTAGTGCTTCAAAAATTGAAATGTTGTCTTGATGAAGAGATAACGAGTGTATTGGCTACTTTACATCCAAATGTAATAGTAGAAGAGAATAATCAAGAGTATGATATTTGTTACTCGGGTGGGAAGGAACGCTTAATTGATCCACATGTCTATATGAATGGTAAAATATATAAAGCGTCTCGTTTATCTGAACATGTAAGGTTATGCAATCAAAATGCGAAAGAGAACTTCAATCAAAATATATATTTAAAAATAAAGAAAGCATAAAGGAGTTATAAATATGAAATTAGAACAAGGATGGGAAACAAGCTTTTTAGAAGTTATACAAAAAAGTGAATTCAAAAAAGGTGCACTGCGTAGTCAGCTACTTTGTGCAGACGGAGAAGAAGTAGAAGAACTTGCAGACGATTATGGATATGATGAAATTGTAAATCGTGAACATGATGAAGAACTCGCAGAAATTTTAGGTGAAGAACTCTTTAGTGAAATGGAACGTTATGTATTTCTATCTTCACAACCTGAAGAAAAACTTATTTCATTTGTAAATGGGTTAGGATTTCATATTTTAGATTGGATTGTTCTACTTGAAACAGAATTCGGTATAGATAGTGCAGTATTTTCATCGGATGCAGTAAAAATGTTAGAAAAACGTTTTAGACAGTTTCCGTATATAGAAGATAAGACAATTTTTGATATGACAATTGGAGAAGCGATGAATGTATTAGAGTCTGTTACAGGGTTACAATTGAAAGAGAAGATGAGTATATAATAGTGAAAATGAAAAAGAACGTGATAATCTCACGTTCTTTTTTTACATAATAATAATTTTGTCAGTTAATTTTTTTTGTCCTGTAAGAAGTGCATTTAAATACTCGACTTTTCGTATACAAGATTGAATGTGTTTTTCAACTTCTTGTAACTCTGCCTGATGATGGGTTTCAATCGGATGAATTTGCACGTTAAACTTTTCAAATTGGCTGCTGTATGTTATTTCTGCATAGCCACTCATAATATCGGTTTGGTTATGAAATAAGAATTGTTTTGTTTCCTCACAGTATGTTACATCTTGAAATCCATATGATTTTAATGCTTCGATTACTTTTGTAATAATTGTTATATCCATTTTTCTCCCTCTTTACGAAGTTCTGCTTTTCCATTATAACATGAAATAAATTTAAGAAAGCGTTTCCAAGTGCGGTTTTTCCTAATTTTCACGTATAATTTATAAAAATGACACAAAGAAAAAATAATTGTAATAAAGGAAGGACTCTTTTGCTGTTTCATCATATATATACAGAAATAGTGTGATGAAAGGAAACTTTCCGAGGAGAAGGTAGTATGCCAAAGTTGAGCGCAGTAAAAGGGGTGAGAATTTTGAATTTTGATATTACAGGACAAAAAGCGTATGTAAAAGATGGACCGTATCGGAATCGCATTGGAATTGTAAAGCAAAAAGAAAAGCAGGAAGGATCAAGTTTTTTCCTTGTTATTGACGATCAAGTCGTTGATGTGGAACTAAAAGATATCGTTTTAGTAGGGGTAGATGTGCGGCAGTTTCATGAATGGTGCGAACACAATGGCTATTTGTAAAAGGGACGGGCTGTGAAGAGGAACTTTTATTTTTATTATGTGCTTGAAAAGGTTATATCAATAGATAATGATGATGGGGATATTATGCTCAATATAGGAGCATATATCCTTTTTCTGTTTATACACTTGGTAACGAAGAAAGTTTTTATATGTAATATTCAGAAATAAAAGAAAATCATTTGATATAGTAATAAATTTCCATTAAGCTATAAATAGAAACATTGTAATAACGCTGCAATAAAATGTTCAAATGGATAATCAAACATGGGGGAAATCAAATGAACTTAATGCAAAAAGCAATAGATATGGCAAAAATATATAAACAAAACCAAAAAGTAGAAGCGATTCTTTTAGCAGGATCCGTATCAAGAAACTGGCAAGATGAAAATTCAGATATAGAGTTACATATTTTATGGTCAGCACCGCCAGAAGATGAAGATCGTGAAGGGCCTATTAAACGTATTGATGGGACAGTTTTATCGTATCATCCGTATGAAGAGGAAGAGTGGTCTGAATCTTATGTAACGAAAGATGGGATTAAATTAGAAATAAGTAACTTTTTATCCGTAACGGTTGAACGTTTTATTTCTGATGTGGTGGAAAAGTATGAAACTGATTATGAGAAACAATGTATTGTAGCCTCAATTCATGATGGTGTGAGTTTGTATGGTGAAGACAAAATTAGGGGGCTAAAAGATAGAGTCGCAGATTATCCATTGGAACTTTCTAGACAAATGATTGTAGAGAATCTTTTGCTAAGTAATCGCTGGCATAACCGTGAAGCACTTTTAAAACGAAAAGATTGGCTTATGCTATACGATGTAATTTGTGATGTACAGAAGAATGTATTTGGTGTTTTGTTCGGCCTTAATAAAATGTATGTGCATCACCCTGCATTTAAATGGATGCCTTTTAATATCAAACGAATGACAATAAAACCGGAAAACCTTTATGAGCGAATGACGAATATCTTGATGGGAAATCCGGAAAACAGTGTGAAGGATTTGGAATTATTAATCGAAGAAGTATTGATTTCGGCGGAGAAACAAATTCCAGAATTGGATCTTTGGGAGCAAAAGAAACAGATTTGTTATGTGAAGTAATGATGATAGAGTGGTGGTGTTATGGAATATATCATGGATAGAGCATATGCACGTGAGTTACTTGAACGTGCATATAAACAAAATCCTGGACCTTGGTATAAACATTCGATAAATGTTGCCCAAGCTACTGAAAACATAATCTTGGAATTTATGAAACAAGGATATGATGTGAATGATAATTTGGCTTATAATGCAGGGTTGCTTCATGACATTGGTAGGTATAAAGGTTTTACAAAATCTGTTATACATTCTTATGATGGATACATGTACTTAGAACAATTAGGATTTAGAGGGAATGCGATTAAATGTGTAACACATTCATTTCCTTGTAGGAATAAAGACATAGAAATCGCGGCTGATTGGAGTCTTGTTCCTCCAGATATGAAAATGAAGCTTGTAGTGATATTAAATGCAAACAGTAACTATGATTTATACGATAAAGTTATTACTCTTTGTGATGCCCTAGCTGATGAAAAGGGATTTACTACCCTTGAAAAAAGATTGATTTTAGTTGGATTGAGACACGGCACCAATGCTCACACTTCTGTTCATTGGAAAGGTTTTTATGAAATAAAAAAAGAAATAGAATCTTTGATGGGAATGAGTGTATACAGACTTCTTCCGGGAGTTGAGGAATCGATTTATACTGATATTCAGTATTAAAAATTGTATTGTATGAAGGGGTGAGTGAAATGAGAAAAAATATGTGCTTGTTTATGATAATTCTAGTGTTTTTGAGTTTAATTGGATGTTCCAATATTACAAGTTCTTCAAAAACTTCTTCATCAACTGAACAAAAAGAGGAAAAAGAAACATCAATAGTATTTGAGAAAAAACAAATAAAAGAAATGAATTTAGTGAGGATAGATCAAGATAATATTTCTAAAGCAGGAACGGATAATGAAGATCTAGTAAATCAGATTGTTACAGCAATCAAAGCTGGTACATCTAAAAAATATCTTTAGATAAAAAAGCAAGGGATGCTGTACATGCTAATATGGAAGTTATTTTTAAGGATGATTCTAAGGAAAGTTTGTTAGTCTGGGTAGATGATAAAAATAACATTATAATCGCAAAAGATGTAGATAAAGGTTCTGTTCAAGGAATTCAAATAAATGAGGATGTTCCTAAAATAGTATTAAATTTTTTAAAACAGGTATAAGGAATAAAAAAAAGGAATGCTATATCAATTAGCATTCCTTTTTATGAAAGTTTCTCTTTCTTATGAAGCAACTTCTTCGCTTTTCACATCATCTTGATTATACGTATCGTGATCTAATTCACCAAGCCATTTGCTAGAAATAAGACCTGCTGTCATTGATCCGCTTACGTTAAGAGCTGTACGACCCATATCGATTAATGGCTCAACAGAGATAAGAAGAGCAACAATCCCGATTGGTAAGTTCATTGTTGAAAGGACGATTAATGCTGCGAATGTTGCTCCGCCGCCTACACCAGCAACACCGAATGAGCTAATAGCGACAACTGCGATTAAAGTTAAAATAAATTGTGGTTGTAATGGATCAATTCCTACAGTTGGAGCGACCATCATCGCCAGCATAGCTGGATAAATACCTGCGCAACCATTTTGACCGATAGATACCCCGAAGGAAGCAGCAAAGTTTGCAATTCCTTCTGAAACACCAAGTTTTTCTTTTTGTGCTTCAATATTTAGTGGCATTGTACCTGCACTAGAACGAGAAGTGAAGGCGAATGTTAATACTGGGAATACCTTTTTCAAATATTGAATTGGATTTAAACCAGAAAGAGCAATTAATAATAAGTGAATAACAAACATAACGATAAGTGCTACGTAAGATGCTAAAACAAAGTTACCGAGTTTTAAAATGGCACTTACATCACTACCAGCGACTGTTTTTGTCATAAGAGCTAATACGCCATATGGAGTAAGGCGTAAAATTAATGTTACCATACGCATTACAATTGCATAGACAGCATCAAGCATTTTCTTAAATAACTCTGCTTGTTCTGGATATTTTCTTTTCACACCGATAAAGGCGATTCCAATGAACGCTGCAAAGATTACAACAGAAATTGTCGAAGTTGGACGTGCACCAGTTAAATCAAGAAATGGATTTGTAGGTAATAACTCCAATAATTTTTGTGGAATTGGTGTTTGTTCAATTGAACTGAATTTTTCTTCCACTAATTTTAAGCGAGCCGTTTCTGCATCACCTTGTTGTAAGCCAGTTGCTTGAACGTCAAACCCTGCGCTTGCTGCGATACCAACAGCTGCAGCGATTCCAGTTGTAAGAATTAAAATTCCAATAATAAGTCCGCTAATTTTACCAAGGTTACTTGTTAATTTTAATTTTGTAAATGCCGAGATAATAGAAACTAGAATAAGTGGCATAACGATCATTTGTAGTAATTTCACATACCCACTACCAATTAAGCTAAACCAGTTATTCGAATCCACGATAATTTTAGAAGTAGGTTCATAGATAAATTGTAAGATAAGGCCAAATACAATTCCGACCCCTAAAGCAGTAAATACGCGTTTATTAAATGATACATGCTTGCGCTGCATATAATACAATATGCCAACTAATACGAGCATGACCGCTATGTTAATACCGACTAGCAGTGTATTCATGATAATTCCCCCTAATTCCAATCTGTTATATAGAATATATTTCAATAAAACCTATAAGTCAACTAGGTAATTAGAGAAAATAAAAAAAGATGGCAATTTGCCATCTTTTTAATGCCCAGCGCCAGGGACAAGTAGAAATGTTGTATAGTATGTAAACCCAATGAAGAAAACAGTTAAATATGCCCCGAATACGTATATATACATACGCTCTGTTAATTTTAAATAGCTTAAAAGTACGAAGAATCCTGTTTGTCCTAAAAATAATAGTGCAGTTGCGTGCATATCCCCTAAGTAAAACATAACCGAGAAAATTCCAGTCCAAAAGCCGAGAACGCGAAACATGCGCTCCATGCAATCTCCCTCCTTTTCTAAAAAAGTAAACCTCTCTTCATTATAGTTTATTTTTCTTACTATTGTAAATATTTGCGAAAAAAGAAAAGAAGCCAAATCAAATTGACTTCTTTTTGACACAATTTCATATAAAAACAAGTTATAGCTGAACTTTGTAGTTACAAGATTTACATCCGTCTAATAAATTATCATGTCGTGTTAATTCCATGCCCGGAAATAGGATTTCAAAAATTCCCTTCATCATATCGCTATGCATATGGCAAACTTCTTCAGGATGATGGACAGCAACTTCTTTGAATGGGCAATTGTACACGTCATAGAAAATTTGTGTACCATCTGTGCTTAATTCAAATGAAGGGGATAGGCCAGCAGTTGATAATGCTTCTTTTGCAATTTGAACTTTGTGTTCTAATGTTAATGAATCTTCATTAATGTTTAAATGCTGCATATGTTGTTCCATTAATTCTTTACCAAATTGTTTGCCTGTTTCATATAGTGCTTTTTCACCGGCTGCACCGAGGCTAAGCAATGAATTAAAAGCGATTTTTGCTAATAATTGATAATCGCGAAATGGGAATTGTAGCTGAATTAAGTCTTCAGACAATACATATAATCTGCTTGGTCTGCCGCCTTTTCCCGTTTTCTTTGTTTCAGATCGCAACATATTGACATCTTCTAATTTTGATAAATGTAGCCGTGCTACGTTTGGATGGATATTAAATTCATCTGCGATTTCTTGTACAGTTACGTAACTATGTTTTTGAGAAATATATTTATAAATATAATAACGAGTTGGATCAGATAGTACACCTGTAATTTTTAAAGCTTGTTCCATGAGGATCTCCACCTTTATCACTTTATCCAAGATAATAACATTATAATACAGATAAAGTTGCTTATAGGTAATTTTAGTCAATAATTCAGAAATTGTTCATAATTTCACAAACATATTTTCCCTCTTTTCTCTGTTGAAAATACGAAAGTCGCTATTTTTCTTTTATATTTCCGCATGATATATACATAGTGAGGAGGAGATCATTATGAATGGTGTTGAACATTTTGCCAATACAATTATGAAGGAAGCATGTGCATTACAGGCATCCGATTTACATATCGTGCCGCGACAAGCAGATGCAGTCATACAATTGCGCATTGGAAAAGATTTAGTAACGAAGCATTGTATTGGAAAGGAATTTGGAGAAAGACTTGTTTCGCATTTTAAATTTTTAGCATCTATGGATATAGGGGAGAGACGTAAGCCACAAAATGGATCATTGTATTTACAAATTGAGGGGCAAGAAGTGCACTTGCGTCTTTCTACACTACCAACTGTGTATTTAGAAAGCCTCGTCATTCGTTTACACTTGCAAGCGTCGGTTCAACCACTTTCCCATCTTTCTTTATTTCCAAGCTCGGCAAAAACACTTCTCTCTTTTGTACATCATTCTCATGGATTACTCGTGTTTACTGGGCCGACAGGATCTGGGAAAACAACGACAATGTATGCTTTGTTAGAGGTAGCCAAAAAGGGACAAACACGTCGTATTGTTACACTTGAGGATCCGATCGAAAAGAGAAAGGATGGCTTGTTACAAATTCAGATTAATGAAAAAGCAGGTATCACGTACACAACTGGTTTAAAAGCGATTTTGCGCCATGATCCTGATATTATTTTAGTTGGTGAAATTCGTGATGAAGAAACAGCAAAAGTAGCTGTGCGTGCGAGTTTAACAGGCCATTTAGTAATGACAACATTGCATACAAACGATGCAAAAGGAGCTGTGTTACGTTTGATGGACTATGGGATTACGCGGCAAGAAATTGAGCAATCATTGCTTGCTGTGGCAGCACAGCGTCTTGTTGAATTGAAGTGTCCATTTTGCAAAGGGAAATGTTCACCGTTATGTAAAGCAATGAGGCAAGTGCGGCAAGCAAGCGTTTATGAGTTGTTATATGGCCATGAATTGAAAAAAGCTATTTGTGAAGCGAATGGAGAGCGTGTAACCTATCATTATGAAACGTTGCAATCATGTATAAGAAAAGGATATGCCTTAGGCTTTTTAGAAGAGGATGTTTATGTTTGAACGAAAAGGGTGGCGATTACATGAACAAGTCTTGTTATTAAGAAGACTTGGGGAATTGTTAGAAAAGGGCTATTCACTTTTGCAAGCATTGGAGTTTCTGCAGTTTCAGTTATCTTCTCAAAAACAAATTCAATTGCAACATATTGCAGAAGAATTAAAAAATGGTCGAAGCATTCATGATGCTTTTCACCAACTTATGTTTCATCCAGACATATTAAGTTATTTATTCTATGCACAGCGGCATGGGGATATTTCTTTTGCGTTGCAACAAGGAAGTGTACTACTGCATAGAAAAGATAAACATCAAAAAGATATGATGAAAGTGCTTCGTTACCCGATATTTTTATCTTTTTTTCTATTAGGGATACTTGCTGTATTCAATTTCGTTTTGCTTCCACAATTTGAAACATTATATAGTTCCTTGCGCGCTTCTTCTGTTTCATTTACCGATCATATTATGCTCCTTATTCGAATGCTTCCGTACATGATTGGAGGATTTTTTCTCTGCCTCGTTTTAGGAACATGTATATATGTATTTTATATACAAAAACTTCCCCCAGTTCAAAGAATGAATATTATGATTTGTATTCCTCTTATAAAAACATTTCTTATTTTAACAAATTCTCATTATTTCTCTGTTCAATTAAGCGGCTTATTACAAGGAGGACTATCGGTACTAGAAGCCTTAACGTTAATGGTTGAACAAAAACATCACCCGTTTTTTCAATGTGAAGCCACTCGAATTGAAGAATTATTAATCGCGGGAGAACAGTTGGATTCTATTATTATGAAGAGCGGTTATTACGAGAAGGAACTGTCTTACGTGATTGCGCATGGACAAGCAAACGGAAACTTAGCGACAGAATTAGGAGACTATAGTGAATTAACGATTGAAAAAATGGAAGGAAAGATTCAACGTATTTTAGTCATTATTCAACCACTTTTGTTTACATGTATTGGTATAATTGTTGTTCTTATGTATTTAGCGATGATTATGCCGATGTTTCAAATGATGAATTCTATTTAGGAGGTAGTTTAAATGAAAAATGAAAAAGGATTTACTCTTTTAGAAATGTTATTAGTGATGGTCGTTATTTCAGTATTACTTTTATTAATTATTCCAAATGTAATTAAACAGCGCTCTTCCGTACAAGGAAAAGGTTGCGATGCATACGTGAAGTCTGTCGAAGCGCAAGTGCAAGCTTATCAATTAGAAAAGAATAAGATACCAACAGTAGATGAATTAGTGAAAGAAAAGTATATTACTTCTACAACGTGTCCAAAAGGGGAACCGATTAGTATTTCAAGTGAGGACGGCACAGTATCTGTTGGTAAATCGTGAAACAAAAAGGATTTACATTTTTAGAGATGCTTCTTGTCTTATTCATCATTTCTATATTAAGCGTCGTCACTTACTTTAATGTTGCTCCGTTATATGAAAAGCAAAAGGTAGAGCAGTTTTTGAAGCAATTTTCACAAGATATTTTGTATATGCAGCAGTTAGCTATAAACCGCCGGAATCTTCATATGCTGCGATGGAGTCCTGAGAAACATATGTACAGTATTTGGGAATCTGGGGATGAGCGTTCCCTTTTTATCCGGGAATATGAACGAGATATAAAAATTGATTTGAATACTTTTCCAAATCCAATGACCTATAATGCAAATGGAAATATAAACAAAGCTGGTACAATTCTACTTTCTTATCGCTCACGCACCTATGAAATTGTATTTCAACTTGGGAGAGGAAGATTTACGTATCGTGAAGTGTCAAAAAGGATCGGTTATGCTGGAAATGCTTGTATCGTTAAGTTTATTAATGATGGCTGTGTCGCTATTACTTCCGCAAACACTCCTCATCATGCAAGAAAGAAAAAATATTCAATTTCGGTATAAAGCACATTCATTGTTGAAGAGGGAAGCAGCACTATATATGTATCAAAATCAGCTAAAGCAGCAAAAAGAGGAGGCGATAGATGGCGTTGTGTACTGGATACATTGGCGGGAAGAAGAAGTTTGTACAATTTGGAAAGATACCAAACAAAGAAGGATGGAACAATGTCGTCATGTCAAAAAGTAAAGAGGTAGAAGCAGGATTTACGTTATTAGAAATGATGTTATGTTTATTGTTTTTATCTATTTTCTTTCTTCTTGTGCCGCGCCTCCATAATTTATTTATCGAGAAACCATATTCAAAGCAAATAAACAGTTGGGAATGGAATGTGTTCCTGGAACAAGTACAATTAGAGTTTCGAGAGAGTAAAACCGGGAAAGGTGTCGAGTTAGAGAATAAAGAAGCTCTAATACTTTTTCAAATGAGTAACGGTGCGAATGTAACATATGAAATGTTAGGAAATAATATCGTGAGAAAAGTAAATACGTTAGGAATGGAAATTCTATTACAAAAGGTAAATTCGGTTTTTTATGACTTAACACCTTATATGTTAATTATACATGTGCAAGATATAAGCGGTAAAATGTATCACGGTGTAGCAACGCGCTACACACCCATTGAGTTGAAGACATGAGAAAACAAGATGGTTTTGCGATGCCGGGAACGTTAATTCTTCTCTTCTTACTATTTTCATTCTTTATATATGAAATAAATATGTTGAAATCTGATCAAAGATTTTATAAGGAGGCGCAGCAAAAATTTTTGTTAGAAGAGATTGCTGATCAAGCAGTCTCCTCTATAAAGGATGATTTGCAGGAAAAAGAACAAAATGCAGTATTTTCGTTTCGATACGAAAATGGTGAAGCGAGCGGGAATTATGTATTTGAAAATGAAATTATATTTGTCGCATTGCAGTGTATGACGAAACAAAATCGCTCTTATAAAGTGAACTTTCAGTACGATAAAATAAATAAAAGAGTTATGAATTGGGTGGAAGAGAGATGAGGAAGAAGTTACATGACCATTACGTTTTGTTCTTGATAACAAATTAAGGACAAAACATTTTTTATTAATTTGTGCAAGTAGTATATAAAATAAACCACGTTAGCTTATCTTTCGTTATAATACAAATAATTAAACAGACAGAAAAGAGGTAACAAAATGAAATCCATTTACATAACAGGCTTTATGGGAGCCGGAAAAACAACAATTGGGAGGATGCTAAGTGAGCAACTCCATATTCCAGTTGTAGATACAGATCAAAAAATTGAAGAGAAGCAAAGGAAGGAAATTCGTGATATTTTTGCAGAAGAAGGGGAAAATGCATTTCGTCAATATGAAAGTGAAATGCTGCGTTCGTTATTAACGAGTAATGTAATTATTACAACGGGTGGTGGCATCGTGGAACGCGCAGAGAATCGTCAGTGGATGAAAGAGAATGGAACCGTCGTGTATTTATATTGTGATCCATATGTTATTGCAGAGCGCCTTCGTGAAGATACGACACGTCCATTATTTCAAAAAGAAAATATTGAGGCGTTTGTGGAGAAGTTTGAGAACCGCCGGGCATATTATGAAGAAGCGGATATATATATTGATACGACAAATAAAAGTGTGGAAGAGATTATGGGGGAGCTACTGCGTAAGATTAATGCGTAAAAAAGTGGACATACTAATCAAGTAGAGGTGATGATATGTCTACTAATGATTATGTGCGTTTTATGACGCAACAATTTGTATCGTATATGGATGCTCCAAAAGAGGATCGAAAGCAAAAGAAAGAGCAGCGCCGTGCTGAAAAAGCGCCGTTTTTAAATAGATGGTTCGGTATGATGCCGCTTAGCGCTGCTTTGTTTTATCAAAACGTTAAGAAGAAACGAAAAAAATCAAGTTAATAAAAATTGGAATGATTTACCGCTAGTAATGATGCTGGGCGGTATAGTACAATTTTTGCGATGAGTGTATACTTGTCATCGATTCGACAGATAAACCTATAAAAATCCCCCTGTACATATATTGTACAGGGGGATTTTTATTATTTCTTATGATAGTTTTTAACTTATTGTGTAGATTCTTTCTGTTCAGTTACTGAGTGTATTTTATTATTAACCCATACAAATCCTATCCCAATACATATGGAAATTCCCCAGCCAACAGCGGTCATGAGTGCTCTCATTTCACCATATCCTTCTACACCAAAAACAGAAATGAAATAGATTTTTAAAAAGCTTTTTAAAATGAATTGGAGACCAAAAAATAGTGTTAAATATTGCAAGGCTGGATATATGCGTTTGTCACGGTAAAGAGTGCGGCTCTTATCTCGGTCATGTCCTTGCAAGGCTGCGATATCAGCTGCGAAATATAACATGAGTGGTTTTTTAATAAAGATTGTACAGATGACAATGCATCCGAGTACGATATGATAATATGCGTCATTCCATAGCATTCTCTCAGCAGAACCAGATAGTAAGTCTACTGTCGTGTTAGCAATAAGGGTAATAAGAATAAAGAACCCTGTAACGTTGAACTGCTTTTCTTTCTTAAAGCAGTACAGTGTATAAAGAATTCCCGGTACTGAGGAAATAAGCATTGCATAATAAGGATCAATATGCGTTTTTGCAAATTTCCAAATGAGAAAAGGGAAGACGAGATAAAATACAATATCGAATATAGCTTTCTTATTTTGATTCATTTTGTGCCTCCTTAGTTATAGATATATTTTACAATACAATTTCTGAATATTGTACAAGATTAATTGATAATTGTAATCAAATTAAAATTATTTTAATTTAGTGTTGACTTTAATTTGATAACTTGTATATAATACAAATTGTAATCATTACAAATTAGAAATTAATCTCAATTAGCTTCAGGAGGATGAATATAGATATGACAAAACGTTTAGTAGGGAAACAAGCACCACGTTTCGAAATGAGTGCAGTAATGCCAAATAAAGAATTTAAAAATGTTAGTTTAGAAGAAAACATGAAAAATGATAAATGGACAGTATTATATTTCTATCCAATGGACTTCACCTTCGTTTGTCCAACAGAAATCATTGCACTATCTGATCGCTACGATGAGTTCGAAGATTTAGATGCGGAAGTAATCGGTGTTTCTACAGATACAGTACACACACATTTAGCATGGATTAACACAGATCGTACAAAGAATGGTTTAGGCGACTTACGTTACCCATTAGCAGCTGATACAAACCATGTTGTATCAAGCGAATACGGCGTGTTATTAGAAGATGAAGGAATCGCACTACGTGGATTATTCATCATTAGTCCAGAAGGCGAATTAATGTACCAAGTTGTACACCATAACAATATTGGACGTGAAGTAGACGAAGTATTACGTGTATTACAAGCATTGCAAACAGGCGGCCTTTGCCCAGCAAATTGGAAACCAGGACAAGAAACTCTATAATTTATAAGTCGTAGGAGGAATAGATAGAATGAAATTACGTGAACAAATGCCATCATTAGAAGGTGCAACAGAAATTTTAAACGACGCAGTAACGCGTGAAGATTTAATTGGAGATAAGCCAACATTAATTCACTTTTGGTCTGTAAGCTGTTACTTATGTAAAGAAGCAATGCCAGAAGTAAATGAATTACGTGATGAGTATGATGATCGCTTAAACGTTGTAGCAGTTCATATGCCTCGCTCAGAAGAAGATTTAGACTTAGCAGTAATTGAAAAAATGGCAGAAAGCCACGATATCATTCAACCAATTTTAGTTGATAGTAAACATGCGATCACAGATGCATTTGAAAATAAATATGTTCCTGCTTACTACGTATTTGATAAAGAAGGAAAACTTCGTCATTTCCAAGCAGGCGGCAGCGGTATGCCAATGCTTCGCAAACGTCTTGAGCGTGTACTAAACGAAGCAAACGAAGCGTAAGTTATAGTTTAGTAGAAATAAAAAAGATTGCCCCTAGCGTGGTAATCTTTTTTATTATATAATAATTAAAACGCTTTCATTTTTTAAAAATTTGTTCACAAAATTGACGAAAAAATACATTATTCCTATCGTCATGTTGTTTTATAATGAAACTAATCATCTATACATGCATACAATATTGTGAAATAAATAACATAAATAATCTATATAAATGTAAACGTTATCAAAAAAGAGAGGTGGAGACAATGAGTAAATTTTTCTTTAATCATAATCCAGCAACATTAGAGGACGGAAGGCTTGTAGAATATGCTGAAATTATTTATGGAGCAGGTGGCCGTTCTGTATTAGAAAATTTAATGGTGAAAGCATCTATCAGGTTGCGTGATCGTTATCCACATAAATCTGACGAACAGATCTCTCATCTCGTAAATCAAGGCTTACACGATATGTTTCAGAAATATGTGAAGGAATAAGAGGAGCGAAAAGCTTCTCTTATTTTAATGAATAAGGAATGCTTCTATAGCTGAAAATAAGGAGGAATTTAAAAGGGCAAGGAGTGAAAAAGATGAGTAATGGTGTAGGGCGTTCGAAGAAAAATCTTCCAACAGATGCAAACCATGTGAGTGCAAAAGATAGAGAATATCAAAAGCGAATGACAGAAAAGAAGCAACAAGAACATAACGATGGTCGAAAGTATAATGGAAAAATATAAGAAAAGCTCCTTCTCATTGAAGTGACCCCTGTCAAGTAGACTGTATTCAAAAAGCACAACTAAGTAACCTGAGTTCTATATTTATATGGACTCAGGTTATTTAATTTCTTTTGAAATCTTTGGTGATTATAAAAGTGTATATATTTGCGCACGGCAAATTTAACCTCATCAGCTTTACGGAAAGAGTATAAATGAAAACACTCTGACTTAAAGTGGCTGAAGAAGTTTTCTATACAAGCATTGTCCCAACAGTTTCCCTTCCGAGACATACTAGC